>DASWAW010000497.1:0-8248 GCA_036390955.1 Arthrobacter sp. | reverse complement strand
CCAGGCACGCCCCGAAACGCACGAAGGCCGCGGCCCCTCCGGAGTGGAAGGGCCGCGGCACCGGCAGTTGGCGGCTGGGCGCCAAGGAGCGCCTAGCTGGCGTCCTCCTTCAGGAGGAGGTCGCGTCCCACTGTTTCCGGGGTAAAGAACGTGGTGACAAAGGAGATGGCTGCAAGAACCAGCGAGTAGATGCCGAGTACCAGCCACGAGTGATCAGTGGCGGCCAGGAGTGCGGCGCCCAGCAGCGGCACAAGTCCGCCGGCGAAGACGGCAGAGAGCTCGCGGCTCATGGCCACACCCGTGAACCGGTACTGGGAGCCGAAGAGTTCGGGGAGGAGCGGGCACTGCGGCCCGAGCATGGACTGAACGCCCAGGGCGATGCCCACCACCATGACGAACCAGACAAGGGTGACATTGCCCAGCGTCACCAGATAGAACGCCGGGAGCGCGATGAGGGCCTGGAAGAGCGCACCGTAGCGGTAGACAGGCACACGCCCGAACCGGTCCGACAGCGCCCCGAAAGTCACCACCATGACGGCAGCGAAGCCGGCGGCAATGAGCAGGCCCACCGGGCCGATGAACTTGTCCCCCGGGAAGACCCCGTCCTTCGAAGCCATGAAGGCGATGAGCAGGGCGGAGTAGATCGAGGAGTTGCCGTTCTCGCCCATCCGCAGGCCAATGCCGATCAGCACGTTCTTCTTGGAGTGCTTCCAGAGCTGGCCCAGGGGGTTCTTGGCCACACTCTTGTGCTTTTCCAGCTCCTGAAAGACGGGAGTTTCCTTCAGTCGCAGCCGAATGAAGATGGCCACCGCAATCAGAACCACGCTGGCAAGGAAGGGCACCCGCCACAGCCAGCCCTCCAGGACGGCCTTGTCAGCCATGGCAATCAGGGCAAACGTTCCGGCACCAAGAAGGGTGCCCAGCTGGATCCCGACAAACGGGAGCGAGGCGAAGAACCCCCGGCGGTGGCGCGGCGCCACTTCGGAAATCAGCGTCGTGGCGCCTGCCTGCTCAGCTCCGGCGCCCAGCCCCTGCAGGATGCGCAGCGTCACCAGGAGCACCGCTCCCAGCATGCCTGCCTGCTCAAACGTCGGCAGCAGACCGATGGCAAAGCTTGCAGTACCCATCAGGCCGATCGTGAGGATGAGGACCAGCTTGCGGCCGAACCTGTCGCCGATGTGGCCGAAGATCATCCCGCCGAACGGCCGGGCAGCGAAACCCACCCCGTAGGTGGCAAATGAGGCGATCAGGGCGCCGTCGTCGCCGAGCGGCTTGAAGAACAACGGACCGAAAATCAGGGCCGAAGCCAGGCCGTAAATGTAGAAGTCGTAGTACTCCAGAGCGGAGCCCACGGAGCTGGCAAGAGTTGCCCTTCGCAGCTGTTCAGGATCGACGACGGCGCCGTCCGCTTCAGCCAGCGGTGTATTAGTACTAGTTGTCACAAGCACTCCCTCAAGAACACTCCAGACCCCCGTTGGCCTGGTGGGATATGAACAACCCCTAAAGGGTCGATCACCATGTTGAACAGCGTACAGCAGGCTGATCGATTCGACTATGTCTAATCAGATTTATTTCCAGTCACCTCCGGTGGCTGGCACCGACGGGCGCTAGCCCATGGGGTTGCCCAGGGACCGGGCCAGCTCCTTCAGTTCCTTCACCATCAGTGCGCCCTGCGCTTCCGAGTAGGTCGCCTTCAGCGCGGTGACGGACAGGCCCAGGCTGGGTCCGTGCGCCCCGCGGGTCGGCACCGAGACGGCCAGGCATACGACGCCCGTAGTCGATTCCTCATCCTCGAAGGCGTAACCCTGTTCACGGATGACGGCGAGTTGCGCCTTAAGCTCTGCCCCGGTGCGCAGGGACTTCGGAGTCAGCACCGGCAGCTGGGCGTCATCAGGGAACATTTCGGCCACGTCGTGATCGTGCAGCCGGGCAATAAGTGCCTTGCCCACGGCGCAGAGGGAAACGGGCATCTTGTCGCCAATGTTTGAGGTAAGGCGAACTGCGGGATGGCCCTCGTAGCGCGCCAGATAAATGACATTGCTGCCATCGAGCATGGCGATGCGGACCGTTTCGCCCGAGAGGGTTGGCGCCTGTTCACAGAAGCGGTAGAACTCCTGGACCTCGTCGAGCCGGCTCAGATATGCCGCGCCAAGCTCCACGAGCTTGCGCCCGAGGGTGAATTCGGCACCCTGCCGGTTGATGAGCCTTGCTTCTTCAAGTGCAAGCAGGAGGTTCGAGGTCGATGACTTAGGTATGCCCAACTCCCTGGCGAGGTCACTCAGCGTAAGGCGCCCGGTCGCAGAGGAGGCCAGCGCCTCCAGCACGGCCGCGGCGCGGGTGACGGCCGGGGCAGGTGAGGCGCTCCCCGATCCGTCAGGGGTGCGGGCAACTCGGGAATCGGCCATGATTCTCCTTCACGTATTGCGTCAGTGGCGCCGGCGCCACTCATCCAGCGCCGTTCAGTCAGTTGAACACTAACCATCATAGTGGCAGCGCGCAGCACCACTTCCTGCGGGGCTGGAACCCGAGAGGAGGAAGTCGACAGTGGAAGGGGAACAGGTCAAGCAGCGCCGGGCACGGACGCCATCAGGCGACTGCCACCACCGGATTGGTGAGTTCGCCAATGCCTTCAATGTGACAGGTAACGGTGTCGCCAGGCATCAAGCGCACGCACTCGGCCGGGAAGCCCGTCAGCACGAGGTCGCCAGGGTGCAGTGTCATAAAGGACGTCAGGTAGACGAGGATCTCGTCCACCCCCCAGCCGAGATCGGCGGAACTTGCCGCTTTGAGTTCAGCGCCATTGTGCCGGATCCCGATAGCCAGGTCGGCGTCGTCCAGGCCCGTGACGATCCAGGGCCCTGCCGGAGTGAACGTATCCTGGCTTTTTGCGCTGATCCATAATTCGTCCGACTTCTGCAGGTCCCGGGCGGAGACGTCATTTCCAATGGTGAAGCCCAGAACTGCAGTCCGCGCGTTGCTCAGCGTTAATCCCCGGACCTTGCTGCCGATGACGATCGTCAGTTCCGCTTCCGGGTCAACGTGGCCGACACCCGGGCGCAGTTCTATTCCCACTCCGGGACCCACCACACTGGTTGCGGCCTTGTGGAAGGCCTGGGGCGGGAGATTGCGGCCCGCGGGGCCGGTGTTGTGCGCCATCCCCAGAACGTTGGCCGGCACACTTGGTGCCAGGAAGATGAACGAGCCCTCATCAACCGTGCTGCCGGTTTCCCACCCGTTGCAGGGTGCACTGCCGGCGTTGGCCGGGGACCCGGGGAACGGCGAGTCGACCACCGTCCACACTTTTCCGGCGTCACTGGCGAAGTCCGGGGCATCGTTCGCAACGAAGAAGTGCACCTCGCCGGACTCGTGGGAGAGCGGACGGACCCTGGCTGTGCGACGGGCACTCGTGGCGTTCATGAAGACATCCTAGGTCGCGGGCCGCGGCACGGTCGGAATGTGTCGGGCCAGGCCAGTGCGCCCGCCACGCCGCCCCGAGCGGCCAGCTCCACCGGCCAGCTCCACCGACCAGCTCCACCGGCCAGCTCCACCGGCCAGCTCCACCGGCCACGTCGCCTCCCGGGGTCCCCAGCCGCCCAGCAGCAGGGCATCTGCGGGCCGGGCGGCGGGCGGTATTACGCCATCGAATTGCCATTTCTGCTGGCCGGCATTGCCGCCGCATGTTTCACATTTCCAAAAATTCACGGTATATTCATTGCAGGCTTTCCACCGCGGCATCCCCCAATAGTCGCGGTGGAAAGCCTTTCCAATGCCCGGCACGTCCGGCATGTGATGCCGCGCCTACGCCGCGTCCGCGATGGCCTCCCGTAGCCGCCAGCCTCCGCCCAGCCCGTCGCGGATGATTTCCATCGTGGTGAGGGCAGAACCCGAATTCCGGCCCAGTCTCGCCTGGATCTGCCAGACCTCGACGTCGACGCGGCTCAACCCTTTGGGCATCCGACGCTCCGCCTCCCACCAGCTCACCCGTTCGAACCAGCGGACCGGCTCCGCGCCGACAATCCATTCGCGACCGCCGCGCACCACTGCCTGGGGCCGGCCATCCGGACCAGATTTCACCATCACGTGTTCCATGCTCGTCACGGTAGGGCAAGGCTCCGACAATCTATCCGATGCACGGTCGGTGCACGGGCCGATCGGCCGCAGTGCCTGGAGTCAGGAATCCGGTGCCAACGGCAGGGCTCGCCGCCTTGCCGTCCGACCCGTCCCGCGGACCGGCCGCCTGCTTGCTAGCATTGGCGAAGATAGTCGGACCCCGCAATTTTCAATTTTGGGCAATTTGCTGTTCCTCCCGTCGTGATGGAGGGGCACCGCGACTATCGGCCAGCCGTTGGAAATGAAGTTCGGAGTTCAGGTGCAGACTGTTAGCTTGACCATGGTCAAAAACGAAGAAGACATCATCGAAAGTTTTGTTCGGTACAACCTCAGGTCTATTGACCACATGTTCATTGCAGACAACCTATCTACCGACGGGACGCTGGACATTTTGGAGGCCCTGAAAGCCGAGGGCCTGCCGCTCACGATCACAACCGACGATGATCAGGCGTATAAGCAAAACGCAAAGATGACGGCTATGTACAGGAAGGCGTTCAAGCAGAACGATTTTGAGTTCGTTTTCCTTCTGGACGCCGATGAGTTCCTCGAGCTCGATCGCGAGGAAATGTTTGCGCTCCGCGAAACCCACGGAAGCGGAGCGGCCTATTACGTACCGCGCGCCGGCTACCTGTACGCCGGCGAAGCCAATAACGAACACGACACTTCTCTGTTTGACGTCATGTCTATTACGGACAATGATCCGGAAACTGACAAGTCGATGATTTTCCACGACGCCGCTAAATGCAAACGCTTCCGCATTGGCATCGGCAGCCATCACGTCAGGGACTGGTCCCAGAGTGACGGTCCCCGCGTGTCAGTAAAGCCGGAGAAGGATTTCGCGCTGATTCGCCATTTTCCCATCCGTTCCGTCGATCAATATATGCGGAAAAGTCTTCTCGGCTGGTTTGCGCTGCAGCTTCGCGTGGCTGGGGCCAACGGACCCGGGAAGACCGTCGGCTCCCACTGGCGGACGCAATACCGTCTGATCCTGGAGCAGAACTGCAAAGTGGGACCGGAGGAGATGATCGTCAACTTGTACGGTGACCGGTACGCGGAGCGGTGCGGGCAAAAGATCCCCCTTGCCATTGACTTCGAACTCAAGTATCAGCACCTGATGCGCAAGCAGTCGTTGACCACACAACTGGCGCATATGTTCGAAACCACGATTGACAAGATGTGGGAGGAAGTGCCGGCCTGAGTCCGACAGACCCGGTTTCCCTCGGCGCATGGACCGGGTCGTCGGCCCCAGCCGACGGCCCGCGCGGCGGGGACGCCCAATTGCCGGGATTTCCGGCAGGAGAATCGGGTTCATTGGGCTATCTGCCTTCGGCCCGGTCGTCATGAACAAAAAACCCGCCATGCGGGCCTGGGGCCTGCATGGCGGGGTTTCCTTGGTGGGTCCTACCGGGATCGAACCGATGACATCCACGGTGTAAACGTGGCGCTCTACCAGCTGAGCTAAAGACCCAAACCCGTTGTTTCGGCGCTTCCGCGCGTCAACCAACGAACAGTTACTGTACCGGATGAACCCGGCAGAGCGCCAATCGGACCGGCACGACCCGGCACGACCCGGCGCGTTCAGAGTGTTCAGAGCGGGGGGAGCTCAGCGGCGAGCCAGGTGAGCGCCTCGCTGACGCCGGCGTCGAGCTTGACCGTCGCGAGCTCGTCGCCGCGGGTCGGGCCCCGGTTGATAATGACAACGGGCTTCCCGTGCTTGGCCGCGTGCCGGGCAAACCGCAGGCCGCTCATCACCGTCAGCGAGGACCCGGCAACCAGGAGCGCGCCGGCGGCGTCCACCATGGCGTAGGAGCGTTCCACCCGGTCCTTGGGCACGTTCTCGCCGAAGTAAACAAAATCGGGTTTGAGGGTGCCCCCGCACGCCGGGCAGTGGGCCACGACAAAACTCTCGATCAGGGCGGCGTCCTCAACGGTCGCGTCGGCGTCCGGGGCCATTTCGACCACGCCGCCCGCGAGAGCACGCTCCAGGAAGCCGGGGTTGAGCTCTTCCAGCACACCCGCCAGCAGCGTTCGGCTGTAGCTGCGCTGGCAGGCGAGGCACACCACCCGGTCGAAGCGGCCGTGCAGGTCCACCACGTTGACGCTCCCGGCGTCCTCGTGCAGCCGGTCCACGTTCTGGGTGATAAGTCCGGTGAGCAGTCCGCGGTGTTCCAGGCGGGCGACGGCGGCGTGGCCGTCATTGGGGTCGGCCCGGCGCAGATGGGACCAGCCGATGTGGTTCCGGGCCCAGTAGCGTCGCCGGTTGTCCGCTTCACCGATGAATTCCTGGTACGTCATGGGGGCGCGCGGCGCGGCACCCGGGCCGCGGTAGTCCGGGATGCCCGAATCAGTGCTCAGTCCGGCACCGGTCAACAGGGCGAACCGCTCCCCCGAGAGAATGTTGTGTATTTCCTGCAGGACCGCGAGTTCGTCCCCGGCAGGGGTTCCGGCGGCGACCGGGGGCAGGCTGGCAAAACCAGTCATGCCGATCCCGGGCCGCCGAGTCCTCACCGCGTCAGCTCCCGCCGAGTCCCGCCAGGGCAACGCGGTACTCGGTGAAGTCCCGGGCCTGTCCCCGGGGATTCACGACAACATAGCGCACGGTTCCGCTCGCGTCGATAATGAAGGTTCCACGCTTGGCCATGCCGGTTGCGGGGTCAAACACCCCGTACTGCGCGGCGACGGCCCCATGCGGCCAGAAGTCAGCCAGGAGGTCGAAGGCATAGCCTTCCTTCTCCGCGTAGGCCCGTTGCGCGAACTTGCTGTCCACCGAAATGCCCAGCACGGCGGCGTCGGCATCCTCAAACATCGCCAGGTTGTCCCGGATTTCGCACAGCTCGCCCGTGCAGATGCCGGAGAAGGCGAACGGGAAGAATACGAGGACGACATTCCTGCCCCGGAGCTCCGAGAGTCTCACGGGTTCGCCGAACTGGTTCAGCAGTTCGAAGTCGGGAGCTTCCTTACCGACGGCGGGCACGGCCTGTGCCCCGACTGCCTCATCCCCGAGGATGCGGACCGTGCCGGCTTGGGTCACTTGTTCTTCCGCGTGACCCGGGTGGCGCTCCAGTCCTTGGAGACACCGGCAGAGGTGGTGTAGTGCAGGCCCGCGGTGGGTGCGGCATCCTGGATGTCCGCCGGTGAAACGTAGCCCACGCGGCCGGACTTCGGGGTCAACACCCAGATCACGCCGCCTTCGGCCAGGGTGGTCAGCGAGTCGACCAGGGTGTCAACGAGGTCACCATCGCCGGAACGCCACCACAGGATGACGGCATCTACTACTTCGTGGTCGTCCTCATCGAAGAGTTCCGAGCCAGTGAGATCTTCGATGTCGTCGCGCAAGTCGAAGTCGACGTCGTCGTCATAACCGAATTCCTGAATCAGGTCACCGGTTTTGAAACCCAGTTTTTCCGCCACATTTACCGAAGTGGCGGCGTCGGCCTCGCTCACGTGTTGCTCCTATGCTTGGTGTTTTCAAAAGCTCTAGTGATTTCCATTACTCCAAGCCAACACCCTTTGCGCCTGCGCTTCAAGCTGTTGGCCCCGCGATCCGCCATATTCTGCGTCACACACGGCGATCCGAGCACCGCCGGGCGGCACGTCGTCACACAACCAGTATGCCCGTCAAATACGGCAGGACCCCCATGCGACAGCTACGCATCCCCGAGATGTGAGAGCTAGAGTGGCTGATGACGACTACGCCCGCGAGGGCAAACGCCCCGCCGACACCGGCGGGAGTAGTTGTGATTGGACCTTGCCCGGCGCACATGACCGGGCAGTTGTAACCGATATGTCGCACACGTCGCGTTCACGCCAGGCAGTTACCCTGCCGCAGCTGAGGGCGCCGGTGAATGCGCTCAAAGAGAGGTTGGACGTGGCTGCAGGACAAGAGACCTCCCATATCCTCAGCGGGTTGACAAACCAGCTGCCTGATCGTGATCCGGAAGAGACCGCCGAATGGCTGGAGTCCCTGGACACCCTGATTCAGGAACAGGGCACGGAACGTGCCCAGTACATAATGCGCAGTCTGCTTCAGCGGGCCGGCGCACAGAGCGTAGGCGTTCCGATGGTCACCACCACGGACTACGTCAACACGATCCCGGTGGACCAGGAAGCACCGTTCCCCGGCGACGAGGAGATTGAG
>DASWAW010000496.1:0-11489 GCA_036390955.1 Arthrobacter sp. | reverse complement strand
ACCTTGTAGCCGGCCAGGTGCTCGCGGCAGTGCCCGCGGAGGGCCGCCTCGTCCAGGGTGGTGCCCGGCTCGAGCTCGACGGCGGCGACCACCATCTCGCCACCGCGCTCCAGGGGCTTGCCGACGACGGCGGCGTCCTTGACGTCCGGGTGCAGGCGCAGCACCGACTCGACTTCGGTGGGCGAGACGTTGAAGCCGCCCGTGATGATGAGCTCCTTGGCCCGGTCGACGATGGTGGTGAAACCGTCCTCGTCCACGGTCACCACATCGCCGGTCCGCAGCCAGCCGTCGTCGGTAAGGGTCCTGGCTGTTTCCTCCGGGTTGTTCCAGTAGCCCTGGAACACCTGCGGGCCTTTCAGCAGCAGCTCCCCCGGCTGTCCCGGCGCCACCTCGGCGGCGGGATCGTGCAGGTCCACGACCTTCATCCTGGTCGAGGGGAACGGCACGCCGATGGTGCCGTTCCGGCGGGTGGGGTGGAACGGGTTGCCCAGTGCCACCGGGGAGGACTCGGTCATGCCGTAGCCCTCCACGAGCAGCCCGCCGGAGACCGACTCCCACAGTTCCACCACGTGGTCCGGCAGGTTCATGGCGCCGGAGATGCAGTATTTGCAGGACCGGAGCGAGATGCCCTTCTCCTTGGCGGCCATGGCGGTGCGCTCGTAGATCGGCGGGACCGCGCAGTAGACCGTGGCGGGCGACTTCTTCATGGCGGCCAGCACCAGGTCCGGGTCGAACTTGGGGAAGAGCACCAGCAGCCCCTGCTTGCGGATGCCGTAGGTGAGGTACAGCGTCATCCCGAAGGCGTGGAACATCGGCAGGATCGCGTAGAAAACTTCCTTGCGGTACTCGGCACCCTGCATCCAGGCCTCACCCTGCAGGGCGTTGGAGTACAGGTTGAAGTGGGTGAGCATGGCGCCCTTGGGACGGCCGGTGGTGCCCGAGGTGTACTGGATCGCGGCGAGGTCATCGACCGAGGGGCGGGGATGGTCCGGATCGATGCGGCCGTGGCCAAGGAGTTGCTTCCACGGGATGGTTCCCGGGGCGGGGCCGGTCAGCGCCTCGCGGGACTCCCGCAGCCTCTTCACGGGCAGGTTCAGGGCAAGCCGCTTGACGGCGGGAAACGCCTCGAGCAGGTTGACGGAGACCACATGGTCGATCTCGATGTCGGCAGGGAAGTCCCGGATAGCCCCCGAGGCTTTGTCCCAGGTGATGACGACGCGGGCCTGGTGGTCCTCGAACTGGTGGCGGAGTTCCCGGGAGGTGTACAGCGGGTTGTGTTCGACGACGACGGCGCCGAGGCGCAGGACCGCGTAAAAGGCGATGACGTGCTGCGGGCAGTTCGGCAGGACCAGGGCCACTCTGTCACCGGCGCGGACACCCAGCCGGCGCAGGCCCTCGGCGGCCCGGTCGACCTGTTCGCCGAGCTCGGTGTAGCTGGTGCGGCGGCCGAAGAACTCCAGCGCGGGGGCACTCCCGGCCTCGGCCACGGACCGCTCCAGCATTGCGACGAGCGATTCGGTGGGCAGTTCAATTTCGGCCGGGACGCCCGGCTGGTAGTTCTTCACCCAGGGCTGCTGGTCCGTGTTCTCCATGCTCACATCTTGCCGTGAACCGCGTCCGGCACCGAATTCCCGGCTGCCCTGCCCGGTGCAGGCCGGGCTCATCGCGGGCTAAGTTCAGGCTGCCTGCCAGCTGGCCGGAAGCGCCTTCAGCCCATAGACGATTGTGCTGTCCATCCGTTCGAGGCGCGATCCCGGGTCGAGGGCCAGCCCGGGCAGCCGGGACAGGACGGCCTCCAGTGCGATCCTGGCTTCCAGTCTCGCCAGCGGCGCACCGAGGCAGAAGTGAATGCCGTGGCCGAACGCCAGATGCCGGATCTGGCCCCGGTCGATGTCGAACTGCGCAGGGCGTTCGAACTGCCGCTCGTCGCGGTTTGCGGAACCGATCCAGGCCACCAGTGGGACGCCGGCCGGAATCTGGACGCCGCCCAGGGTGGTGTCAGCAACCGTCACCCGGTACATGGACTGGACCGGGGACCGGAAGCGGAGCACTTCCTCTATCGCCTGGGGAAGCAGCGACGGTTCCTGCCGTAGCCGTTCGATCGTGCCGGGTACCTCCGTAAAGCAAAGAACCGCGTTGCCGATCAGGTTGGTGGTTGTTTCATTGCCGGCGACGAGCAGCAGGGCGCAGAAGCCCAGCAGTTCCTCCACGCTCAGTTTCTGCCCGTCGATCTCGGCGGAGAGCAGATTGCTGATCAAATCGTTGCCGGGCCGGCTCCGTCGCTGCTCGATCAGGTCCAGGAAGTACCCGGTCATCTCCTGGTTCGTCGCGTGGTGGTCCTCATTCGCCGCTCCGGAGCGCGTTTGGCTCACGATGACATCGGACCACTGCTTGAAACGGTCGCGGTCGTCAGCGGGTATGCCCATGAGTTCCGAAATCACGATGACCGGCAGCGGGTAGGCCAGCGCCTGGATCAGGTCAGCCGTTCCGAGCGAAGCGATCCCCTCCAGAAGCTCGTCCGTGAGCTCTGAGATGCGGGGGGCCAGCGCATCGACAGCTTTCGGTGTGAAGGCCTGGGTCACCAGCGAGCGTAATTGCCGGTGCCGCGGCGGGTCAGTGGTGATCAGGCTCGACGCAAACAGGTGGCCTGTTTCGGATGGATCGTCGCCGTGCATCCGCGACGAGAACCTGGCGTGTTCGGACAGCACCCGCTGCACGTCGTCGTACCTGAAGACGTGCCAACTGCCCGATTGCTCGTCGTGAAAGACGGGTGAGGCTTCCCTCATTCTCTCGTAATGGGGAAAAGGGTCCAGCGGATCCTCGGTGGCCGGGGCGAAGTCCATGACTGGCCTCTCTGCTCAGCCCGGCGATCTGTCGGTCTGGCCGAACCGTCGGGGCGTCGGATTAATGGACCGTGGGACCCTGATTTTATCCGAGGCCGCCCCGGACGTCACGACGTGCCGCCACAGCCAGAAGTCGCGGTCGTCCAGTATCGCGGTCCGCAGCTGGGCCGACCCCGGCGCCGGTACCTCCTCGGAGGCGAGGCGGTAGGCCAAAGTGGCGGCGGAACGCGCCCAGGTCGCGATGATCAACAGCGGGAGCAACGCCGGGTCGACGTTCCTGAACATCAGATGCTCGCGCAGTGGTGCCAGGGCCCACCCGCCGGGTCCGAAGGCTTTGTCGAAGGCTGCAATCTGGGCGACCCGGGAGAACGCCATGTCGGACGATTCGCTGAGGTATTGAAGGTAGAAGACAAGGTCGTGTCCCGGGACTCCGTGCACAGAGGACCGTTCCCAGTCCATGACCTGGAGCCGGCCGCCGGGCTGCACAAGGAGGTTGGGGTGGCTCAGGTCCGCGTGTTCGAACACGGCCGGCAGGGTGCTGTTCCGCAGCGGTCTCAGCAGTTCGTGGGTGCGGTGGACCAGGGCGGCCACTTCGGGGTCCCCTGGCAGCAGCGAGGCGAGGTCCTCAAGCGGCCGCTCGACAGTCCGCTCATACCAGTCCCGGTTGTCCGGTCCCGGCCGGGTGCAAGGCAGGGCGGCCACGAAGTCCACTCCGAGCGCGACCGCCCCGGCCAGATCCCCGGCGACCCGGTGCGGGTCCAGCGGAGCTCCGGTCAGAGCGGTCTCCACCAGAACAGTGTGGTCCCCCACATCCAGGGTGGCCACCGTGCGGGGGATCCCTTGGACGCGCCCGCCGCTGAGGGCGGTGAGCTGGCGCAGCATTTCCGCCTCCCGTTGGACGCCCTCGTTGTCCCCGGGGCAGCGCGGTACCTTGACGACGAGGCTGGGATAGCGGGCGCCTGCCCCGAAGATCAGTCCCACCACGTGCCGGGAGGTAGTGAATTGCGGCGTGATCAGCACGGTGGTCCACTCCGGGCCCAGCCCGAAAGCCGTCAGGCCCCACTGTTCATAGTGCTCGCGAAGTACCGAGTCGATGAAGTTCACGGCTGCTCTCCGGGTTCCGGCGTCTGCGTGCCAGGCTGGGCGGCCGCGGCCAGGTCCGGTGAAGTGCCCGCCAGCTGCGACCAGACAATCGCGGTGGCAGCCCTCTGCAGGAGCGGCGGGGGCTGGGCGGCATCAACAACCCACGTCTTCGGGAGCCGCTTCGCCCGTTCCAGATGGGCCTGCCGCCACTTTTCGAGGACCTCAGGCGAGTGCACGCGGGCCCCCGCGTACAGGACCTCGCCGGGCGCGTCGAGCACGAGCAGCACGTCGGCTTCGGGGACCAGCGCGGACGCCAGGGCGGTCTCTTTCCGGCTTCCGTCAGGGGTTTCCGCTGAAACCGGCAGTGGGGCGTCGTAGGCCGGCCGGTCGATAACAACCACCCGGCCCCGGAGGCAATGGTATTTGGCGGCCAACGCGCCCCGGATCTGCCTGATCGTCATCAGGCCGGGCCGCCCACCGGGTAGCCGGGTGATCCAGCCGTCCCATCGTCCGGGCCCCGTCATGCCCAGGGACACGTAGCGGCTGGGAATGGGAAAGGTCTCGCCGAGCCGGTGCAGCAGTGTCGTCTTGCCGGCACCCTTCGGTCCCATCGCACCGACGACGATCCCCCGGCTGAAGCGTCCCGGGAACGTGGGGCTGAGCAGCCGGAGGGCCCTGTTTCTTCCCGCAGTCACCCGGGAGCGCAGGGGCGCGTTCCGGGTCAGGGCGGATGCCATGCGCCGTGCCGGATCACGAAAGTCGTCAAAGCCGCCGGAACGGACGAGTTTCAGCAGCTCCGCGGCGGTTCCCGGTCCCACCTGCCGGTCGACGTACGCCGCAATCACGTCGTCGGTCGAGGCCAGCGCGCCGGCGACCCGGATGGTTTCCATCCGCTCGGGCCGGACGGCGCCGCCCTTGTCCAGCATGGTGTGGAGGAGCTGGAGCCAGGCCTGCTCGGTTGTTGCGGGGAGCCAAAGCAGCCCATTGCGGATGCGCCGTTTCAGGCACCCCCCGGCCAGCCCGGTGTGCCACTGCTGAAACGGGCCGAAGGAGATCTCCGAAACGATGTCCAGTTTGAGCCACAGGTCCTCGGTGGCGTCGTAGCTGAAGTAGAACCGGTGACTTCCGTGCCCGCGGGCCAGGACCCGGCGGAACCCAACCCCGGCCAGCAGCGTGTCCACGCGCTGGCTCTGGCCGTCTCCCACGAGAATGTCCACATCGCCGTGGGGGCGGACCAGGTCATCTTCACCGCGCAACAGCACCCAGGGAAGCCCGGACCCGTCGAGAGCCCGGAATGCCCTCGCGATCGTAGGGTGAATGTCGGGTTGTTCGCCGCTCCATTCCCCCGGGTCGGCCTGGCGGTTACTAGGGACGTCCATGTGTCTCTCCCCCTGTAACAATGGAAATCGTGCCTGACGAATCCTGCCGGGGAAGTCCCCCAAAACACTTCCGGTGGTGCTGGTACTGGCCTTCGTTTCCGTCCCGAAGATGCGCGAGAGGCCTGCGGCTAAGGCGCGTAGGCATACTGTACGACCCAGTCGACTTCCAGATGTCCGGAAGTTTCAGGCTTGGGTGAGGACGAGTCCGCTCCGTCCTTTGTCTCGGCCTGCAGGGTCAGCCGCATGTCCGTGTTGGGAACGCCTTCGGGAATCGAGGTCTTACCCACGAATTCCCCGTCCCAGAACCACTTCACTTTGCCGGGTGTCCATTCCGTCGTCGCCACATGCCACTCGGTCGCATCGGTCCGCGAGTAGTACCGGGTGGAAGGGTCGAAGCGGGCCGGGCCTTTGAGAGGCGAGTCCTTGATGGCCGAGACGCCATACATTTTCCCGTTGAGTTCGCCTTCCGGCCAGTCAATCTCGCCGTCCAGCCAGTCATCGCTCGAGGGCCAGAGCATGAAGGCGATTTTGTAGCCGGGCAGGCTGTCTGCCCGGAACCGGATGGAGTAGCGGCCATAAGTCTGGCCGGCATAGCCGAAGGGGACAATGCTGGCTACCCGCGGTGTCCCGTTCTTCGTGTGCAGGTAGTAATCGAGCTTTCCGTCTTTCACGGAGAGCACCGAATCCGGCGTGTAACGGCCCTCGCCGGAGGTGTCCTCGAGATCGTGATAGCCGCGCATATCCGGGCCGTAAACCTCACCCACGCGGCCCAGCTGGGCCGGGGTGTTGAAGTCCTGGGCTCCGGTTTGCTTCCAGCCTGGCAGGTCCCCCACCGGCATGTCCGTCGAGGAGGATCCCCGCGAAAAGAACCAGACCACCGCGATCAGCAGCGCGGTGGCGACGACCATCGCGACGACTCGGGCGAGGGTTCCGCTGCCTCGCCCCAAGCTAACCGGTTTTTTTGATTTGGTAGATCCGGACGGCTCCATTGTCAAATACATGATCGGCTTTGTCCCCTACGGCTAGCTCCCGTTCAAGAGCGGGGAGCATGTTGACATCGAATAGTCTGTCTTTGATCGCTTGCTCCAGCTGTGAATTGGAGAAAACGACGAAGATGCGTTCAGGTTTCCAGTTGTTGTTGGCGTAGCGCTCCACTTCCTCCGGAGTCACATTTCCCTTGGATTTTTGGAGGAACTTGGTCAGCGAAGTGACCCGGCCCCATTCCAGGTAGCTGGGGTAGTTCGGCCCGATCAGAAGCGGGAAGAAGGCGTTGGTTTCAAAAATTACGTCCTTCTCCCCCACACGTGCGTCCAGCCACTGCGCGGCCACGACGTCTTCCTTGGGCACCCGGAATTTCGCCTCCTGTTGGAAGTACACAATCGTGAACAGCATGGCCATGATCGTGAGCGAGGCGGTGAGGCCCAGCACAGCCTTCCGGGTTCGCACCGGCCCGGACCAGAACAGCCAGGCCGCCCCGACCGCCAGCCACGGGAGGGCAAAGAGGAAAACGCGGAACTTGGCCTCCCCGCCGTAGGACTGGGCCATAAGCCAGAACATTGGCGCGACCGCCAACCAGCCGACGATCACCGTCTGCCGGACGTTGCCTCGGAGCATGTTCCGGACGAAGCCGGCCAGCCCGAGCACCCCCACGAAGAGCGAGAGGGCATCCGGGGTGCGGGCCATCCAGCGGGAGGCGTCATCAATATTGCTGACTTCGGGCAGCGTGTAACTTGCATTCTTGAAGAAGTCGAAGCCGCTGAACACTCCATATTTGTTGGCCACAAAGTCGAGGTTGGGCAGCAGGTACGCGAAGGCCATAAGCGCCAGCGCCGGCCCGATCCACTTGGGCCTGAAGTAGCCGAAAACGAAGAGCGGGAACAGCGCCAGGATGACCATGTAGGGCGTCAGCTGATGGCTCGCCACCGTTACGGCCTGCAGGAGGAGAAGGGCCACCGCCGCCGGCATGACCATGGCGCGGTTCACGTAGACCGCTTCAGTCTTCTGAGTCTGCGGTGCCGCCGGGCGCCCGCGCTTGACCCACCCCTGGAGCCGGTGCAGCCGGCCCTCCACCACGGTGGCGATGCGGATCGGGGTGCTGCGCAGGAAGGTCAGTGCGATCAGGCACATGGTCAGGTAGAGGGTGTAGGAAAACGCCTGGGGTGAGTAGTAGTTCTGGTTCACCCAGTTGGTCAGGGTAAAGACCAGGGTGGCGGTCCAGTAGATCCTTGGGTTGGCGGAGAGGGTCCGCGCGATGGCGAGGATGATCGCGACATCCAGCAGGCCGAAACCGAACTCGGCCAGGGCGGCATAGTCCACTGCGTCGCGGTAGCCGACCACTTCGCCCATGAAGGCGCTGACCGAGAAGAATCCCGGCCACCGGTTGTAGATGTCGATCGAGGGATCAACCTGGCCGGTGGCCCCGATGTAGTTCGTCACGGCGATGTGCTTGTAGGACCACGGCAGGCGGGGAATGCTGACCACCATGGGGGCCGAGGCGTACAGCATGGCGACGAGCCCGGTGGTGGAGGCAGCCAGGAAGACGTTGGACGCCATCTTCCGGGCCGCGACTGCCCAGATGCACAGCGCCACGACTGCGGCGACGGCGACGTACCAGATCAGCGGGAACGTTGTCAGCAGCCCCCTGTTCCCCACGAGGTCTTCGCCCGTCAGGGCCAGGGCCACGCCCCACAGCACCATCGCCGCACCGAGAACTCCCCACTGCACGTAGGTGGCCGGGCCCCGGCCCCGGAACGCCTCCAGAGTCCGCACCGACCGCCAGTCCAGCCGACGTCCGCTGACCAGGTGCCCGTGAATCGCATGCCGGCCCGTGCCGGTTCCGGGGGGAAACACTGCGATCAGGGCCGACGACGCAACCAGGATGGCAGCCGTCATAGGCCGGGGATGCCAGAAGTGAGTCCACGCCATGATGAGTGCCGGGACGGTGTAGATGGTTGCGCTCATCACGACGGTCCAGACCACCCGCGCGACACGATCGGCGTCGGGAAGCTGCCGTACCAGGACCCAGCCGGGCAGCACGAGGCAGCCGAAGAGGGTGACCGGCGCGAGCACCGGACCGCCGAGGTCAAACAGGATGAGGACGGCCAGCAGGAGGCCGGCCGCCGCCAGGCCAAAGTCCGCCGGCCTGTCTGCCCTCAACGCCGATAGCGATCGTTTTGGGGACTTGGGGGTCGGTGTTTCGTCTTGGAGTAAGAGACTCATATCGCTGATACTTCCTTGATCGATCTGCGGGGACTGTGCGGAAGTCGGCGTCCCCTTGAGACGCGTTCCCCCGGGAACTGTGCGTGCCGTCGTCCGTGCCAGGGACTGGGTGGTCCGTCTAGGTCTTCCCCGATCGGCGTTCGAGAAGGTAGTTGATTGGTCCTCGCGCCACGGAGAGTAGTTCGGTCCGCAGGGCCTTGGCGACACGCGGGTCCCGCGGTACCGGGGCCGTCGACGTCGCCGCATTTTGCCCCAGCGAGTGGTTCCGGGCGTTTCTCAGGAAATGCAGCGCGCCCTGGGGACTGCGGGCAATCGCCAGGCGTGCCGTATGCGGGTTCAGGAGAATCTTGGTCAGCCACGATCCCAGGCCTTTGCCGTATCCACGTGCCTGAACGATGAGATCCTCCAGCTCCGCACGGTGGCGGTGCCAGACAATTGCGGAGGGCTGAACAACCAGCGAGTGCCCCTCGAGGATCACCCGGGTGAACATGTCGATATCCTCGCCGCCGCCCGTTCGCGTCCCCACGCCGAGCGCGGGATCAAAAGCTCCCAGCGCGAGGGCGGTCCGCCGATCGAGCGCGAAGTTCGCTCCGGTGCCAAAGGCCCCGACGCAGAACGGAAATGTCGGCAGATCGGCGGGAGGGTGCGCCAGGGAGAAAACTTTGGGTGCGACGATCTTGGACCAATTGACGCGCTCATCGAAGTAGCCCTGGGCCGGTGACCGCAACTCACCGGCCGGCACCAGCCCCGTCACGCACGCAACGTCGGGGGCCTGTTCAAAGCCGGCCGCAATCCCCCGCAGCCAGAACTCGTCCACGACGACGTCGTCGTCCGTAAACGCGACGATGTCACCGCGCGCACGGCGCAAGCCGGCATTGCGGGCCTTCGACAGCCCCGGCCGGGGTTCGGAGATCAGGGTCAACCGGGGGTCGCGAAACTCGTCCCGGACCATGTCACGGGTCTCGGCAGTACTGGCCCCGTTGTCCACAACGATGACGTCGAAGTCCGGGTAGTCGAGGCGCAGGATCGCGGTGAGTGCACCACGCAACAGCGCAGCACGGTCCCGCGTGCACACGATCACCGTGATTGAGGGCGTGGATGACGCCTGGGAGGCCACGGCCGCGGGCAGGTCCGCCGCTGCGGACTCAAGGACGTCGCGGTCCAGGACGCCGCCCGGAGCGTCGACGTCGATGAACCCGCGCACGGACGATCCGCTGCGCACCAGCAACCGTGCACGGTGGTAGCCCATGGAGTCCTGGAGCCTCAGGTGGGTGAAGCCCGCGAGCGAATCCAGGTCGACGGCGCCGACCCACAGTGCTCCGGGCCAGTCGGGGATGGACTCGGTTCCCATCGACGGTGCAATGTCCAGTCCTGCGTCCTCGGGTGCCACCACAAACTCATTTCCAACTTCAATCACGTGGCTTCCCTCCAGGGAGGGCTGCGATGGGGGGTGGGAGTTGAGCCGGCCAGGAGCGATCCTGAGCCTTGAGCGACCCTGCGGCCGCGGAAATATCCTGCGGACGTGACGGCCAGGACCGCCACGTAGGCGCCTGCCCGGCGCAAACCCTGGGGGTCGGCACCACGGCTCCAGTCCGCCAGGGCGGAGAAGACCGCCCGCGGCAGGACACTGCGCACGTAGCGCCGCTCCGGGCCCAGGGCCCGTTTATGGCCCACCACATGGCTGACCTGGGCTTTGGAAATACCCTCCGACCAGGAACGTTCCAGCATGTAGCGGAACGTGCCCCGCTGGACCGGAACGTGGTGATGGACCAGGGCCGCGGGCTCGTACACGATGCGCGAACCCGGAGAACCGATCGTTGCCCGGATACAGATCTCGGTCTCTTCGCATCCCAGCGGCTTTGTCCCCTGGCGGCCGAGGGAGACGTTGAAGCCACCCACCTGCTGAAGCACTTGAAGCCGGAAGGACATGTTGGCGCCGATGACGTTCCGCACCTCGGAGGCCACTTTTGGCATCCCGCGGTGGCTGCAGCCGACGATCCAGTCCAGTTCCGGGCCGAAGTGGCCGGGCCGGCCGGCTTCCCACGCCGGTTCAACCTTGCCGCCGACTGCCAGCACATCGGAATCGTCATACAGGGCGGTCAGCTTTTCGAGCCAGTCGGGAGCCGCCACCGCGTCGTCGTCCAGGAAAGCCACGATCTCCGAGGTGGCCAGGCCGACGCCCGTGTTCCGGGCCCCGGAGAGCCCCTGAAGCCCGGTGCTCTCCACCAGGGTGACGTCCTGCACGGCTGCCACGAGCCGTTTGTACAGGTCTTCGTTGTGGTCCACCACAATGATCACCTGCTTCGGCTGGAGCGTCTGCGCGTGGACGGAGTCAATGACGTCCATCAGCAGTTCCCAGCGCTGCTCCGTGTAGGAGCAGATAACCACGGAAGCGGCGGGCCGGAAATTGAAGTCGAGCACCTTAGGCTCCTTCCGCCACGGTAAGGACGCTTTGCGGATCCGTGGGTGTTCGAGCAAACCGGACATTGGGATACGTGTACTTCACGCGCCGGAGGGCTTCGGGCCTGGCCCCCGCGGTTGGCGCTTCCCAGGTTGTGCATTCCCGGGCCAGCGTGCGCAGGACCCGCCAGCCGTCCCGGAAGGTCTGCAGGTTCGAGACTCCCGAGATGCGGTCAAGTTCGAAGCTCGGTACTTCCGCGATGCGGAGACCCGCGCGGGCCGCCCTGACAATCAGCTCCGTCTCGATCTCAAAGCCGTCCGATTCCAGTTCCAGAACCTCGAGGCATTCCCGGCGGAGTGCGATGTAGCCGTAGCAAAGGTCCGAGTAGTTGCTTCTCAGCACCGTGTTCGCCAACACCGTCAGGACGCGGTTGCCGGTGTTCCGCAGCCAGGTCAGGTCCTCCGACCCGCCCCCTGTCACGTAGCGCGAGCCTTTGACGAAGTCGTAGTCATGCTGAAGGGGAGAGACGAACCAGCCGATTTCCTGCGGGTCCATGCTCCCGTC
>DASWAW010000495.1:0-5854 GCA_036390955.1 Arthrobacter sp. | reverse complement strand
CATCCCGCTGGCGCTCCAGTTCGAGATCGAAGAACCCGCCCCGCATTTCTCCTACACCGGCCGCCGGGATCCTCTGCGCAGCGTCCGCCAGTTGAAGGCGCGTCCCGTCATTATGGGGGCCAAGGGCAAATGGATCCGCGGCGATGTCTCCTGGAACACCCTGAGCTACCTGAGCTACCGGCGCGAATGCAACGAGGCCCACGTCGAGTGGATGCAGGAATTCCTCGCCTCTCACACCGCCCAGGCCAACCGCCAGCACGCCGGGACCGGGCTGTGGCTGGGCATGAACACCTATGCCGGCAAGAACCTGTGGAGCCTGCTGGCCCAGGCCCGGAAGATCGGCGTCGCCCTGGTCCACAGCCGGGGTTCGGAGCCGGTGCGGCTCGTCGAGCAGCCGGCCGCCGTCGGGCTCAACCTGGCCCGGTTCGGCGCCGCACCGGGCCCGGCCGGAGGGAACGACGCCGGCGGCGGGGACACCGGCGGGCTGTCGCTCGCCCCCGTCATCACCGTTGAGGGGGAAGTGGTCGATCCCGCTTCCGTCGGGACCATCGGGCGCCCGGCCCACGGGATCTTCCTGACCTCCGGCCCGGATGCCCTGCCAGGAGTCGCGCCGGCGGACTCCGTCATCACGCTCGCCCCGCTGGAGGGCGGGCTCAGCGAGGAGCTCCTGACCTTCGTCACGGCCGGAACCACGCTGCATATTCCGGCCCGGGATGAGAGCCGCTTCCTGACCGGTTTCTACCCCAAACTCAAGCAGAGCGCGCGGGTGACGGCCTCCGATGAGTCCGTGGAACTGCCCCAGCTGGCCGTTCCCACGCTGTCGCTGCTGGCGAACTACGGCGCCGACCACCGGGTCCGGCTGCACTGGGAATGGCATTACAAGTCCGGCACGCTCGTCACGTCGCAGCCGCTGTGGCGCCACCCCGGCGATCACGGTTACCGGGACGACCCCGCCGAGGCCCGGATCCTCGAAGCCGTCGGACAGCCCTGGGACGTGGTTCCCGCGCTGGGCGAGTCGGCCACGGGCGGCTGGGGAACGCCGCGGCTGGCAGCCTCGGTGGAACTC
This sequence comes from Arthrobacter sp., assembly GCA_036390955.1. GTDB lineage: Bacteria > Actinomycetota > Actinomycetes > Actinomycetales > Micrococcaceae > Arthrobacter. The sequence continues at coordinate 4,788 of DASWAW010000495.1, read as the reverse complement.
AGCGGCCTGGACACCCTGGCGTTCACCGAGGAACTGCTCCCTGCGCTCCGCGAGGTCCCCGGCGTCAGCGTCGACACGGCCGGCGAGATCGCCGACTACCGGGAGGCGGAGGAGGCCCCGGTGGTGTCCATCTCCACCAAGGCCACCGAGCAGCGGGACTGGTTCGACCTGGGCATCCAGATTTCCCTGGAAGGCCAGCCGGTGTCCTTCGCGGCGGTTTTCTCTGCCCTGGCGGCCGGACAGACCAAGATGCTGCTGCCCAGCGGCGCCTACTTCTCCCTGGACCTGCCCGAACTGCACCAGCTCCGGGCGCTGATTGAAGAGGCGCGGGAACTGCAGGACAACAAGGACGCGCCGCTGCAGATCAGCCGTTTCCAGGCCGGGCTCTGGGACGAGCTGGCCCAGCTCGGCATCGTGGACGAGCAGGCCGCGGCCTGGCGCGAGGCGGTCGGCGGGCTGCTGGAGGGCGGCGTGAAGGGCCTGCCGTTGCCGGCAACGCTTAACGCCGAGCTCCGTCCCTACCAGCTGGAGGGGTTCAACTGGCTCAGCTTCCTGTACCGGCACGGGCTCGGCGGGGTGCTGGCCGACGACATGGGCCTGGGCAAGACCGTGCAGGCGCTGGCGCTGATCTGCGCCGCCAAGATCGCGGCGGGGGACGTGCCCGGAGACGCCGGGGTCGCGCCCGGGGACGTGCCCGGCGCCGCGCCTTTCCTTGTGGTCGCCCCCACGAGTGTCGTCGGGAACTGGGAGGCAGAGACCGCCCGGTTCGCCCCGGGGCTCACGGTGCGCGCCATTGGTGAGACCTTTGCCAAGAGCGGCTCGAGTCCCGCGGAGGCCATGGCGGGGGCTGACATCGTCATCACCTCCTACGCCCTGTTCCGGATCGACTACGAGGCCTATGCCTCCAAGGAATGGGCCGGCCTGGTCCTGGACGAGGCCCAGTTCGTCAAGAACCACCAGTCAAAGGCCTACCAGTGCGCCCGGAAACTCCCGGCGGTGTTCAAGCTGGCCATCACGGGCACGCCGCTGGAGAACAACCTGATGGAGTTCTGGGCGCTTACCTCGATCGTCGCGCCGGGGCTGTTCTCCAGCCCGAAACGGTTCGCCGAGTACTACCAGAAGCCGGTCGAAAAGAACGGCGACAAGGCCCAGCTGGACAAGCTCCGGCGTCGGGTCCGTCCGCTGATGATGCGGCGCACCAAGGAGCAGGTCATCCACGACCTGCCGCCGAAGCAGGAGCAGATCCTCGAGGTGGTGCTGAACCCGCGGCACCAGAAGGTCTACCAGACGCACCTGCAGCGGGAGCGCCAGAAGATCCTGGGCCTGATCGACGACGTCAACAAGAACCGCTTCACCATCTTCCAGTCCCTGACGCTGCTGCGGCAGCTCAGCCTGGACCCCTCGCTGATCGATCCCGCGCTCTCCGGGGTGCGGTCCAGCAAGCTCGATGTGCTCTTCGAGCAGCTGGAGGACCTCGTGGCGGAGGGCCACCGTGCCCTTATTTTCAGCCAGTTCACCGGGTTCCTGGGCAAGGTCCGCGAGCGGCTCGTCGCGGAGAACATCGAGTTCTGCTACCTCGACGGCAGCACGCGCAACCGCACCGACGTCGTTAATGAGTTCAAGAACGGCGCCGCGCCGGTGTTCCTGATCAGCCTCAAGGCCGGCGGTTTCGGCCTGAACCTGACAGAGGCGGACTACGTGTTCCTGCTGGACCCGTGGTGGAACCCGGCGTCCGAGGCGCAGGCCGTGGACCGCACGCACCGGATCGGGCAGGCCCGCAACGTCATGGTCTACCGGCTGGTCGCCAAGGACACCATCGAGGAAAAGGTCATGGCCCTCAAGGCCAGGAAGTCCCAGCTGTTCGCCGACGTCATGGAGGGCGACGCCCTCTCCGGCGGAGCGCTCACGGCCGAGGACCTGGCCGGCCTCTTCACCGACTAGGAACCCCACCACACCAACGCGGGGTCACATAGCGCCGGTAAATCCCCTCGGGATGGGCGCGAAGTGACCCCGCGTTGGGGTGGTTTGCGTTGGGGTGGTTAGGCGGCGGCCGGCGCCGTTACGGACCGGGAGGCTGTCTGCTTCTGGAACCAGGTGGCCAGCTTCTTGCCCTTGCCCTTCCACCAGCTGTCCTCGTCGCCGCCGTGGCGCCACCGGAAGATCACCATCACCATCACGAAGACCCCGGCTGCGACATCCCGCCACGTCCCGCTGGCGGCGTCGATCAGCACGCTGACCGCGCTGATCAGGATGGAGGGCCAGGCCAGTGTGGTGAAGACGGTGTTCGCCACATAGCGGCGGTGGGACCGGGGCACCGAGAGGGCACGGACCATGTCGAAGCAGACACACACGACGACGACCGTCTGGCCCAGCGAGAGCAGGACTGATCCGGTCAGGGATCCCGCAAACATGGCCAAGGCCTGGAGCCCGGAGTTCATGGCCGTCCCGCAATCAGTGCGCGTCCAGGTGCCGAATTACCCGGCGTCGATCGATCAAACATGCGGTGCCCCCCGGCTGTCCTCGCTGTTCCGCTGGCCGTGACGCCAGCGTTTCCTGCCAGGACAATTCAAACGGGCGGGCGGCCCTGAAGTCACGCACTTGCGGTACCCGTCTTTGCCGCCGGTGACTACCCGGAGACAGGGAACGGGTACTCGCCCCGCAGGCCCGGGACTACGCGGACAGGGGGACGGAGCGGGTGGCGGGCTGTCTCACTCGCTGTTCCGCGGCCTCCATACGACGACGGCCTGGGAGCGGGCGCGGGGGCGTTTGCCGCGGGCCAGGCTGACGACGTCGCCCGCGGCCCCGGCAGCGAAGATGCGGGAGTCCAGGGCGCGGGGCCTCCGTTCGAGCTCTTCGCTCAGCTCGGCGACGCGCCGCTGCAGGGCTGCCACCTGGTTCTCCAGCTGGAGGATCCGTTTGATGCCTTCGAGGGAGACGCCCTCCTGCGAGAGCCGCTGCACCTCGCGGAGCATGTTGATGTCCCGCTGGGAGTAGCGGCGCGACTTGCCCGGGGCCCGGCTGGGCGAAACGATGCCCAGCCGGTCGTACTGCCGCAGCGTCTGGGGGTGCATGTCCGCCAGTTCCGCGGCCACGGAGATGACGAAGATCGGCTGCTCGAAGTCGATGGCCATGGCAGGCCTCCGTTCCTAGAGCCGGGCCTTGGCTGCCAGTTCGGCGCGGACGTCCTCGCCGGCGGTGGCCGCGGCGAAGGCCTTGACGGCCTCCTCGGCTTCCTTGTTCAGCTTGCGCGGGACGGCGACGTCGATGGTCACCAGCAGGTCCCCGGTAGCCTTGGCATGCTTGACGCCGCGGCCCTTGACCCGGAGGGTGCGGCCCGACGGCGTGCCGGCCGGGACGCGCACCTTGACCTTGTCGCCGTCGATGGTCGGCACCTCGATGTCGGCGCCCAGGGCCGCCTCCGGGAAGGTGACCGGGACGTGGATGCGCAGGTTGTCGCCGTCGCGGACGTAAAACTCGTGCGGCTTCACCGAGACGGTGACCATCAGGTCCCCGTACCCGGCCGGACCGTACTGGCCCTTGCCGCGGACCCGGACCTTCTGGCCGTCCTTGATGCCGGCCGGGACGCGCACGTCAATGACTTCCCCGTCCGGTTCCCGCAGGCCGATGGTGGTGCCGCGGATGGAGCCGGCGAAGGAAATGGAGGTCGACGCCGTCCGGTCCGCGCCCTTCTGCGGTGCCCGCTGGAACGACTGGCCGCCGCCGAAGCCGCCGCCACCGCCGCCGAAGAGGTCGGCGAATTCCGGCGGAATGCCGCCGGCCGTGCTGTAGCTGCCGGAATGGCGTCCCCCGCCGCCGGTGAACAACCCGCCAAAGAGGTCCTCGAAGCCGGCCCCGCCGCCGGCGCCGCCGCCCCCGCCCGGGGCGAACCGGGCTCCGCCGCCCATGGCCCGGATGGCGTCGTACTGCTGGCGCTCGTCGGCGTCGGAGAGCACGGAGTACGCCTCGGAGATGTCCTTGAACTTCCGCTCCGAAGCGACATTCCCCGCATTGGTGTCCGGGTGGTGCTGCCGCGCGAGCTTCCGGTAGGCCTTCTTGATGTCGGCGTCGGAAGCGTCCTTGGCGACTCCAAGGATCTTGTAAAAGTCCTTGTCCACCCAGTCCTGGCTAGCCAATGGCGTTTCCTTTCAAATCTGTGTGCCGGGGTAACAGTTCGCGCCCATGTTTGTGCAAAACACGGGCGCGAACTGTCACCTCGATGAGGTACTGCTAGGCCGGTACGGCCACGATGACCTGTGCTGCGCGGAGCACCCGGTCCCCGGACTTGTAGCCGGAGCGCAGGACCTGGCTGACGGTGTCGATTTCGACATCCGTGCCGGGCTGCTGGATGAGGGCCTCGTGGATCGTGGGGTCGAACTCCACGCCGGTCTCATCGATGCGCACCAGGCCGTAGGTCTTCAGCGCGTTTTCCAGCTTGGCGGCAATCGCGGCGAACGGTCCGTCCGCGAGGTCACCGTGCTGCCGGGCGGCGTCGACGTCGTCGAGTACCGGAAGCAGGGCATTCAGGACGCCGATGACGGCCATTTCCCCTGCCACGGCACGGTCGCGTTCGACCCGCTTGCGGTAGTTGACGTACTCGGCCTGCAGACGGCGGAGGTCATTCCTGAGCTCCTCCGCCTCCGCGCCGTCGGCGGCCTGGGCCAGGGACTCCGCGGCCGGCACCTCGACACTGTTGAGGATGTCCTCCGCCTGGGACAGTGCGTCCCCGGAGTCTGCATGGTGTTCCTGGTCAGGGTGGCGGGCCTGGCCGGTCTTCGGATCAACCTTGCG
>DASWAW010000494.1:0-9312 GCA_036390955.1 Arthrobacter sp. | reverse complement strand
CGACGGCAGCGTCATCGCCAGCCTGTACGCGGAGAACCGCACCAAGGTGTCCCTGGACCAGATGTCGCCGTACATCAAGGACGCGGTCATCGCCATCGAGGACAGCCGCTTCTACGAGCACGGCGGCGTGGACACCACCGGTATCATGCGCGCCCTCGTCAGCACGGCCCGCGGCAACAAGCAGGGCGCGTCGACCATCACGCAGCAGTACGTTAACAACGTCATCAACTCCTCCCTTGAAGCCGAGGGCAAGGGCGACCAGGTCCTCCTGAACGGCGTGAACAAGGGCGTCGGCGACAAACTGCGGGAAATGAAGCTCGCCATCGCGCTGGAGAAGAAGTTCACGAAGGAACAGATCCTCGAGGGCTACCTCAACATCGTGTTCTTCAACCGCGACGCCTACGGCATCGAAGCCGCCTCCAAGTTCTTCTTCAGCACCACCGCCAAGGACCTGACGCTGCCGCAGGCCGCGCTGCTCGCCGGCGTGGTCAACAGCCCGTCCTTCTACGACCCGATCACCAACCCGGAGAACGCCAAGGTCCGCCGCGACCTGGTGCTCTCGTCGATGCTGAGCCAGGGCAAAATCAAGCAGGCCGAGTACGACGCCGCCGTGGCCACCCCGGTGGAAACGAAGGTCACGCCGGCACGCCAGGGCTGCGCCTACTCGACGACGGCCCCGTACTTCTGCGACTACGTGCTGCACCTGCTCCTCAACAACCCCGCCTACGGCGCCGACGCCGACGCCCGGGTCCGGACGGTGTTCCGCGGCGGCCTGACCATCAAGACCACGCTGGACCCGAACGCCCAGACCGTGGCCCAGGCCCAGGTCGAGGGCTCCGCCGGGGAGAACCCGGACAAGTGGGGCGCCTCGCTGGTGTCCGTGCAGCCGGGCTCGGGCAAGATCGTCGCGATGGCCCAGAACACCCAGTTCCTTGAGGCCGAAGGCAAGTTCAACAACGTCATCAACTTCAACGTGGACATGCGGGACGCCCAGGGCAACGACCTCGGCGGCCTGGGCGGATTCCAGCCCGGCTCCACGATGAAGCCGTTCACCTTCGCGGAGTGGCTCAACGAGGGCAAGTCGATGAACACCGTCCTCAACGGCGCCGTGCGCAGGTACCCGCTGAACTACCGCTGGAAGAACACCTGCCCCACCGCGGTGGACGGCGCCTACAACACGGCGGAAAAGGGACTCGGCGCCGCCGACGACCTGCAGAACGCCGAAGAGGGCTATTACAAGAACATGACCGTCGTGGACGGCCTGGCCAACTCGATCAACACCATGACCTTCGCCACGGCGGCGCAGGTGGACCTCTGCGGCATCCAGAAGATCGTCGACGCGGTGGGGATCCACGCCGGTCAAACCAACGAGCCGGTTCCCATGACCCGCCTGTCCAACCTGATCGGCGCGACCCAGACCTCGCCGCTGACCATGGCCAGCGCGTTCGCCACCTTCGCGAACGACGGCAAGTACTGCGAGCCGATGGCCATTGAGTCGGTCACGGATGCGACCGGCGCCCAGCTGCCGGCCCAGGCCGCGAGCTGCCGCGACGCGATCAAACCGGAGGTCGCCCGCGGCGTGACCGCCGCGCTGCAGGAAGTCCTCAACCGCGGCTCCGGCTCGCTGATCAAGCCCCGGATCTCCACCCGGACCAGTTTCCCGATCGCCGCCAAGACCGGCACCAACGACCCCAACAACTCGACCTGGGTGGTCGGCTTCACCAGCGGCCTGGCAACGGCGTCCTGGTTCGGCGACGCCCTGGGCAGCCAGGACCGGCCCGGCCGCAACCTGACCCTCAACGGCCAGTTCTACAAGGCCATCGACGGCTACATGATCGCGGGCCCGCAGTTCTCGAACTTCATGACCCAGATCGCGCCGTCCTACGGCACGAACCCGTTCCTGACCCCGCCGTCGAACCTGGTCAACGGCCCGGCCCCCTCACCGGTGCCCAAGCCGTCCACGCAGTCGACGCAGGCGCCGTCCAGCCCGACGACCGCTCCCAGCGATCCGGCCCCGGCGCCGGCGCCTTCGGACAAGCCCGGCAACGGCGATAAGCCCAACCCGTGACCGGGAACAACCCGCTGGCAAGCCGCGTCCGAAGCATCGGGCGCGGCTTCGCCGTAACCGCCGCCGCCGGTGCGCTCACGGGTGCCGCCGCCGCCGGATACGGGCTGTGGGAGAAGAACCAGTTCGTCCTGCGCGAGGAGACCCTGCCGATCCTCCCGGCAGGCCACGGCCCGATCCGGGTGCTGCACCTCAGCGACATCCACTTCGTGCCCGGCCAGGACCGGAAAGCGGCCTGGCTGTCCTCGCTCGCGGAACTGGAACCGGACCTGGTGGTCAACACCGGCGACAACCTCAGCCACGCCGGGGCCGTGGATCCCCTGCTGGAGTCGCTGCGCCCGCTGATGAAGTTCCCCGGCGTCTTCGTCCCGGGCTCCAACGACTACTTCGCCCCGCGGCTGAAGAACCCGGCGTCCTACTTCCTGGGCCCGTCCCGGAAGCCCAGGGACCCCGCCGTGCTGGACTGGCCGCGGCTCCGTGCCGGCTTCGGCATGGGCGGCTGGGTGGACCTGACCAACCGCTGCCAGTCGCTGATCATCCGGGGCCTGCGCTTTGACTTCTCCGGCGTCGACGACCCGCACCTGGGCCTCGAGCGGTACGCCGGCTGGCCCCGGGGCACCAAGGGCCAGGACAGCAGGCCGCACCTCCGGGTCGCGGTCATCCATGCCCCGTACCAGCGGGTCCTGGACCACTTCACCGAGGACGCCGCCGACCTGCTCCTCGCCGGGCACACCCACGGCGGCCAGATCTGCGTCCCGGGTTTCGGTGCCCTCGTGGCCAACTGCGACCTGCCGACCTGGCGCGCCAAGGGCCTGCACGACTGGGAAAGCAAGGGACGCACGACGCCGGTGAACGTCTCCGGCGGCATCGGCACCTCCCGCTTCGCCCCGGTCCGGATCGCCTGCAGGCCCGAGGCCGTGCTGCTCACGCTCACCCCGCGCCCCTGATCCCGCCCGCCCCACTGGACATGCCCTCCCCTGGGCACCTCGGTTGGACATAGTGGCCTTATGTCCACTTGGCGCGGCCACGGGTGGGCATGTCCCGCGGGCTGCTGGGCTTATGCCCCCTTGGCGCCGCCACGGGTGGGCATGTCCGGAGCCGGGAGTGCGGGGCGGCCATTGCGGAATGTAATTACTGGGCGAGATCCTGATGCTGTCGGATTTCACGTGAACCCGGTCACTCGATGGCCTAGGGTAGTTGCTACAGGAAACTACATCCAGTTGCGCTGGATTTTCGCAGTTGAGTTTTAAGAAGCGGGCATGGCCAAGCAGACCTCATTTTTCTCCTCCATCAGCCGTCTTTATCCCCACGTCAAGCCGATCATTCCGCGGCTCGTCATGGGCCTGCTCTGCGCCCTGCTCGCCAGCGTGGTGGCCCTGACCATCCCGCAGGTGCTGCGGGTGCTGGTCAACCAGTCCCTCGAGCCCGGCGGCAGCACGGAAGCGGTCTGGATCGCCTCCCTCGTGATCCTGGGTCTGGGCATCGCCGAGGCCGGGCTCGTGGCCCTGCGCCGGCAGTTCGTGATCAACCCCGCCACCACCGTCGAGACCCGGATGCGGGTGTCCCTCTACGACCACCTGCAGGACCTGACCGTGTCCTTCCACGACCGGTGGGGCTCCGGCCAGCTGCTCTCCCGCGCCATGACGGACCTGAACTTCCTGCGCCGCTGGATGGCCTTCGGCGCCATCATGCTCGTGGTCACCACCCTGACTGTGGTGATCGGCGTCGTGGTGATGTTCTCGATGAGCTGGCAGCTGGCGCTGATCTTCCTCGCCGCCGCGGTGCCCATCATGGTCTACGGCTTCCGCTTCCGCACCCGGTTCAGCAAGGTGGCCCGCCGCAGCCAGGACCAGGCAGGCGACCTCGCCACCACGGTCGAGGAATCGGTCCACGGGATCCGCGTGCTCAAGGCGTTCGGCCGCAGCCGCGAGGCGCTGGAAAACTTCAACGAACAGGCCGAGGAGCTCCGCCAGACGGAGATCGCCAAGGCCAAGCACCTGGCCACCTTCAGCCTGGTCGTCACCCTGCTGCCCGAACTGGCCCTCGGTGCCGGGCTCGTCGTCGGCGTCATGCTGGCCTCCACCGGCGAGCTGAGCATCGGCGCCCTCGTGGCCTTCTTCGCCACCGCCGCCGTGATCGCCACCCCGGTGGAGTTCTCCGGCATGCTGCTGGCCATGGCCCTGACCGCCAAGTCCGCCGTGGACCGGCACTTCGAGGTGATGGACACGGTGAACACCATCACCAGCCCGGAGCAGCCCCGCCGCCCTGCCGAACTGAAGGGCGCCCTCAGCTTCCACAACGCCACCTTCGCCTACGAGGATGCCCCGGACAAACCGATCCTCAGGGACATCAACCTGGACATCAACCCGGGCGAGACCATGGCGCTCGTGGGGATCACGGGCAGCGGCAAAAGCGCGCTGCTCCAGCTGGTCCCGCGGCTCTACGACGTCACCGACGGTGCCATCACCATCGACGGGGTGGACCTGCGCGAGTTCAGCGTCGAGGACCTCCGCACGGTCGTCGCCGTCGCGTTTGAGGACACCACCCTGTTCTCCAGCTCGGTGCGGGACAACGTGATGCTCGGAGCCCCGGCCGGCCTGCCCGCGGAGCGCCGCGAGGAGGCCCTCGAGGAGGCGCTCGACGTCGCCCAGGCCCACTTCGCGTACTCCCTGCCGGACGGCCTGGACACCCTGATCGGTGAGGAAGGGCTCAGCCTTTCCGGCGGCCAGCGGCAGCGCATCGCCCTGGCCCGTGCCATCGCCGCCCGGCCCAGGGTCCTGGTGCTGGATGACCCGCTGTCCGCCCTGGACGTCCACACCGAGGAGCTCGTCGAGACCAGGCTCCGGGAGGTGCTCACCGACACCACGACCCTGATCGTGGCCCACCGGCCCTCCACCGTGGCGCTGGCGGACCGGGTGGCGCTGCTGGAGGACGGCCGCATCACCGCCGTCGGCACGCACACCGGACTGCTCGCGGAGAACCGCCACTACCGCTACGTGATCGCCAGCCTCGAGACCGAACCGCGGGACCTCGACTCCGATCTGCTGGACTCCGAACTGTCAGGCCTCAGCGCCGAGGAGATTTCCCGATGAGCAGCGCAACCTTCGGCACGGCGAACGAGGACAACGCACACCTGTCCAAGAGCGAGAGCAAGACCGTCCGGCGCCGCTCCCTGGCCCTGCTCGGGTCGCTCATCCGCCCGGTCCGCCGGCGGTTCTGGCTGACCATTGCCGCCGTCGTGCTCTCCCAGGCGGCGCGGGTCGCCGGGCCGGTACTGATCGCCTTCGGCATCGACCGGGCCCTGCCGGCCCTGACCGCGGGCGACAGCCTCCCGCTGCTGCTCACCGGCGTCGCCTACCTCGCGGCCGCCGTCGCGACGGCGTGCCTCACCGCCCTGTACGTGACCTCGACGGCGCGGCTGAGCCAGGCGATGCTGCTGGACCTGCGCGTGCGGGTGTTCCGGCACACCCAGCGGCTCAGCCTGGAATTCCACGAAAAGTACACCTCGGGGCGCATCATCGCCCGGCAGACCTCGGACCTGGAGGCGCTGCGGGAACTCCTGGACTCCGGGGTCAGCTCGCTGGTCTCGGGGATGCTGTTTATGGTGTTCACGGCCGTGACGGTGTTCGCCCTGGACTGGCGCAGCGGGCTCCTGGTCCTGGCGGCCGGCATCCCGATGTACTTCCTGGCCCGCTGGTACCAGAAGCACTCCCAGATCGTCTTCCGTGAATCCCGCGTCGTCTCGGCCCGGCTGATTGTGCACTTCGTCGAAACCATGACCGGCATCCGCGCGGTCAAGGCCTTCCGCAAGGAACACGAAAACGCCGCACGCTACGCCGAGCTCTCCGAGGACTACCGCAAGGTCACGGTCCGCTCCATCAACCTCAACGGCATCTTCCAGCCCGGCCTGGTGCTGATCGGCAACGTCTGCGTCGCCGTCGTGCTGCTCTTCGGCGGCTTCCGGGTGCTCAGCGGCGATCTCGCCGTCGGCGTGCTGCTGGCCCTGATCCTGTCCACCAAGCGTTTCTTCCAGCCCGTGGACCAGATGGCCATGTTCTACAACTCCTTCCAGAGCGCCCAGGCGGCGCTGGAGAAGGTCTCCGGGCTGCTGGAGGAGGTCCCCACCGTCCGGCCGCCCAGGAACCCGGTGGCCCTGCAGGACGCCAAGGGAACCATCGACTTCAAGGGGGTGGAATTCCGCTACGGCGACGGGCCGGTCATCATCCCCACGATGGACCTGCACATCCCCGCCGGCCAGACCGTGGCGCTGGTGGGCCAGACCGGTGCCGGCAAATCGACCTTCGCCAAGCTGATCGCCCGCTTCTACGACGTCTCCGCCGGCTCCCTCACGCTCGACGGCGTGGACCTGCGGGAGCTCGCGACGGCGGACCTGCGCCGCAACGTCGTGATGGTCACCCAGGAGGCGTTCCTGTTCAGCGGCTCCGTGGCGGACAACATCGCCCTGGGCCGGCCCGGGGCGTCCCGCGAGGAGATCGAGGCCGCCGCCCGGGCCGTGGGTGCCCACGAGTTCATCCAGGCGCTCCCCGAGGGCTACGACACGGACGTCAACAAGCGCGGCGGCCGCGTCTCCGCCGGGCAGCGCCAGCTGATCAGCTTCGCCCGGGCGTTCCTGGCCCGGCCGGCGGTGCTGATCCTGGACGAGGCCACGTCCTCGCTGGACATCCCGTCCGAGCGGCTCGTGCAGGCCGGCCTCGCCGGACTGCTGCAGGGTGTCGGCGCCGGCACCGGCCGGACCGCCCTCATCATCGCGCACCGCCTGTCGACCGTGGAAACTGCGGACCGGGTCCTCGTGGTCCACGACGGGCGGGTCGTCGAGGACGGCACCCCGGAGCAGCTGATCGGCGGCGGAGGCCGCTTTGCGCAGCTGCACGGGGCCTGGAAGGATTCGCTGGTCTGAGCCGCCGATTTCGCATCCGGGGCCCCTATCGGATACTCTTGTGAAGTTGCTTTTGAAGTAACGGATCGGGATGTGGCGCAGCTTGGTAGCGCGCGTCGTTCGGGACGACGAGGTCGCAGGTTCAAATCCTGTCATCCCGACCAATCAAGAAGAGGGCCTTCCAGCTGGAGGGTCCTCTTCTTTTTGTCCCCGGTTCCCTGGCGGGCTTTGCGTCACGGTGCGTTCCCGCCCTCCGGCGGTTCCTCCGCCGGCTCCTCCCCCCGGTTCCTGCCCCTCCGCGGCCAGGGCAAAAAACAGCCCCGGGACACGGTTCGAACCGGTCCCGGGGCTGGGAAGCTGAATTGAGTCTTACATCGGGTCGGGCCAGTTGCCGACGTTGGTTGAGAACATCATCGGGTCAGGCCAGTTGCCGACGGCCTGAGGAACCTTCATGGGATCCGGCCAGTTACCGACCGCGGTGACTCCACCCTCGTCGACGATGGAACCAGCGGACAGAACGGCCGGGGCCGCAGCAGAGAATGCCAGTGCGCCCGCCAGAACGGCGCCGGCTGCAATCTTCTTCAACATAGAGTTCCTCAATATGAGTCGGGGTCCTTACCAAGTCAGCACTACCCTTGTTGACATACATTGTAAAATGATTTCCACAGAGACTGTCAAGCATTTAGTACAAAGAATGTCCGGAATTAGGAGGTATCCGTGGGGAACGGATTCGGGGAGAAACTCCGAGCGGAACGGCTGGAACGCGGCCTGACCCAAGCGGAACTAGGCCGGGATCTGTACTCGCCCAGCTACATCTCCCTTCTGGAGACCGGGCGCCGGGAACCGACCGCGGATGTGATTGAGGAGCTGGCCCGGCGTCTCGAGCTTGCCCCGAAGGCGCTGGAAGCCTGGAGCCAGCCGGTTTCCATCAGTGACGCCGAATACGTGCTCGCGGGACTGTATGCCCGCCAGGCCTGGGACCTGCGTGATTACCCGCTGGCGGCCACCCACGCCGCGGCGGCGGCCCAGATCGCCCTCGAGGCCAAGAACACCAGCGCCTGGTGGAACATGAGCTACATGCAGGCCGAATGCCTGATCAAGCAGGGCCTGTGGCAGGAGTGCAAGGACATCGTCCAGCGCCTCCTGGACCACCCGATGGCCGCCGAGTCGGCGGGCCTGGGGGTCCGGGCGCGGCAGATGCTGGCCGCGGCCTCACAGGGGCAAGGACAGCTGACCGCCGCCGTCGAACACGCGCAGGAAGCCGTACGGCTCTGCGCCGAACTGCCCAACGGGTCCACCCTGATTATCGGCGCGCTCCGGGCCCTGATCGGCGCGCTGGCCGAAAGCGGCCGGCTCGACGAGGCCTGGGAGTACTGCCAGGCCATGAACGAGCACATGGATGAGCACTCCATGACCCAGCTCGCCGGCGAGGTCGCCTGGGTGATCGGCAACGTTGCCTTCATGCGCCACGACTACCAGGAGGGCATCAAGTACCACGAGCGGGCGGCACAGCTGCTCTCCCCCGCGAACGACATCGATCTCTGGGCACGGTTCAACAAGGCCTCGGCCGCCGTCCGGCTGTCCTCCGGGATCGTCGAGCCGGAGACGCTGACCTCGATCGAGCGCGCCGAACTGGCGCTCTCCATCGTGGGCGGCAACAAGACGGACCGGCTGGAAGTCGCGTTCATCCGCGCCCGCTGGCTCTACCTCACCGGGGACATCGTCGCCGCCGTCCAGAAGCTGCGCGAAATCCACGCCGACAAGGATGCCCTGGCCAAGCACACCGCCGGGGAGGTCTCGCTGCTGCTCGGCAAGGCGCTCAAGGCCGCCGGCGAATCCGACGAGGCCCTGGTCTACCTCGAGGAAGCGCAGAAGGAATTCAGCGCGGCCGGCGCCTCGGACCGGGTCCAGCAGGCGATGGACGCCGTGCTGGAAATCCGGCTCGCGCAGCGCCGCGCCCAGGCCGCCGCGTCAGCCGGACCCTAGCCGGCCGGCCTGCGGGGGCTGCCCCGCGGGACCTTCCCCTCGGGGGCTGCCCCGCGGGGGCTGCCCTGCGCACCCTGCGAGCCGCGCCGGGAGGGCCTAGCCGAACGTGCGGCCGGTGAGCTTCTCGTAGGCCTCCACGTAGCGGCTGCGGGTGCGGGCGATGACGTCGGCCGGCAGCGCCGGCGGCGGCGTGTCCGAGGACTTGTCCCAGCCGGACTCGGCCGAGGTCAGCCAGTCACGGACGTACTGCTTGTCATAGGAGGGCTGGGCCTTGCCCGGCTCGTACGTGGCGGCATCCCAGAACCGTGAGGAGTCCGGGGTCAGCACCTCGTCGCCGAGCGTGATGACGCCGGTGGCGGCGTCG
>DASWAW010000493.1:0-12829 GCA_036390955.1 Arthrobacter sp. | reverse complement strand
TGCTGGCCGGCGAACGGCTGGGCGCCGGGGTGATGGAGTCCGGGCGGCTGCTGCATGGCCGCGGCGGCGCGGCCGGCGAAATGGGGTACCTGGACCTGGTGCAGGGCGTTGGCTCCAGCGACGGCATCGCCAGCCTGGCCAGGCAGTGGTCCGCTGCCGGCGGCGGCCCGGCCGCGGGGGGTGCGGCCAGCGCGCGGCGCGTCTTCGAGGATGCCGCCGCCGGGGACCCCGCGGCGCTGGCCATCCTCGACCGCATCTCGGAGCGGATGGCACGGGTCATCGCGTCCGTGGCGAGCTTCATCAACCCGGAACTTGTGGTGATCGGCGGCGCCGTGGCCAACTCGGCGGGGGCGCTGCTGCCCGGCATCACGGCCCTGCTGCCCCGTTTCACGGCGACGCCGCCGCGCGTGACGGTCTCGCCGCTGGGCGACGCGATCGTCACGGTCGGCGCCATCCGGCACGCCCTGGACTACGTCGAGGCGAACGCCCTGGAACTGGAGCTCCGGCGCTAGGAGGCCGGGGAGCGGGGCCGGGTGGCCGGGGGCGGGGGCACGTTGATGGCTTCAGCCTGCCCTTCCCAGGCTTGGCTCCAGCGGCCCGGGGGCACTTTGACCGCCGCAACACATGTTCCGCGGACTAATACCGGCTCATCCGCGTCAAAGTGCCCCCGCCCGGCCGGCGTATCGGCGGCCCACCCGCCCACACCGCAGCATTTGGCTCGAGGCCGGGGGCTGCCGGGTGGAGCTTCCGGGCGACCGGGGGCTAGGCCGGGGGCTGCCGGGTGGAACTTCCGGGCGACAGTGGGCTGCCCCGGGGGACTTCCGGATGGAGCCGCCGGGCGGGGCTCTTTGGCGGGGCACGCAGGCTTTACTCAGGATTTTGCAACGATTCGCTACGTGAAGCGAAAGTTTCTTGCAGATTGACTGGTCTGACGGCGTGCCGTCCGTAGACTGACCTCACTTCCCGGTCTCCCCGGCCGCTCCGCTGAGCCTTCAGCGGGGTGGCGGTCTCATGAAAGACAAAACGTGAACTCAATACGGAAGACGACGGCGCTCTTGACGGCGTTCGTCGTTACGCTTGCCTCGCTCACTGCTGCGACGATCTCGCCCGCCCTGGCCGAAACGGCGCCGGCCCCCACCTCGACGGTGTCTCCCGCGCCGTCGCCGGTTGCGTCGCCGGTTGCCACGACGTCGGCGTCGCCCTCGCCGTCGCCGAGTGCAACGGGCCCGGCCGCAGCCACAGCGTCCCCGGCCCCGGCAGCGTCGCCCACGCCCAGTCCCGCGCCGGTCCCCGCACTGACCACGGCTTCCCCGGCAACGGCCGAGTCGCAGACACTGGCCGTTGAGGAACCGCTGTTCACAGAAGTCGTGGGCGGCAGCAAACCCACTTCCAGCGCTTCCGTTGAGAGTTCTTCGATCCAGTCGAAGAAGGGCACCGAACAGCCCACAGCAGCCACCGAGGCCTATTCCCTCAACCGCAGCGGGGACATCAAGGTAAAGCTGGTCATGGTCCAGCTGGCCGACAAGACAGCGACCATCCCGGAGGCGGACGCCCGCGCCGCCATCAACACCAGCAGCAAGTACTGGCAGGCCATGTCCAACGGCCGGCTGTCCATGAGCGTCGATTCCGTCGAAAGCAGGACGAGCAAGGCAACCTCCACGCAGAGCTATTCGTCCATGATGAGCACCATCACCACGGAAATCGGCTGGGTCCCCAGCTCCTTCACGGCGCTCGTGGTCTTCGTTTCCACTCCCACGCTGTCCGACGGGGCCTACGGCGCGGGCTGGAGCTACAACGGAACGAGCGGGCGCGTCCTGATGCCCCTCCCGGCGACGCTGACCAAGAGCGTGCTGACGCACGAGTTCGGGCATGTGCTGGGCCTGATGCATGCCAACAGGCTCCGCTGCGGGGACGGAGCCGTGGACACGGCCTCCAACGCAGACGGGTCGTTCTCCAACGGCACATGCACCATCGAGGAATACAAGGACAACCTTGACCTGATGGGTGTCTCCCAGAGCAGCCAGCCGGTGGTCAGCTCCCCCATCTACGAGTTCGGCGGATTCGGCGCTGGCACCGAGGTCAAAAACCTGGGGAAGGCGGTCGGCAGGAACTCCTACCAGTTGAAGGCCTGGGGCAGCGCCGACGCGAGCCGCGCCCTCAAGTTCACCGATCCCGTTAGCGGAGAGACCTACTACCTAGAGCTTCGTCTTCCGGTGGGCAATGACGCGGCAACGGCCCTCAACGGCAACCGCGGAGTCAAGGTTGTCCAGGCCTACGGCTCCGGTTCCATCGCCCTACAGCCCAGCACCACGACATTCAGCGGCTATTACAGCTACAACCAGACCTGGCAACCCGGCCAGACCTTCACGACCCATGCCGGGACGAAGGTATCCATCGAC
The DNA here is from genome assembly GCA_036390955.1 of Arthrobacter sp. Lineage (GTDB taxonomy): Bacteria > Actinomycetota > Actinomycetes > Actinomycetales > Micrococcaceae > Arthrobacter. Next base: position 10,430 of record DASWAW010000493.1, on the reverse strand, counting down.
TGGATCTCGGATTCTGCCGCCGGGGTCACCATTGATGCGATCCAGGGTCCGATAGGAAGTTATGACTCCCTCACCGTGAGCCGATCCGGCACTGGCGCAACGCTGAAGGTCGCCGGATGGGCCGTGGACATGGCGGACCCGACCGTGGCCTCCCAGGTGCATACCTACATCACGAGGCCGGACGGATCCACGACAGGCTATGCCGTAACGGCCAACGCCTTGCGTACAGATGTGGACGACGCATTGCAGATCGGTCCAAACCACGGCTTCACGCGGGACTTCGCGATAGAAGCGGCTGGCCTCTACAAGATTTGCGTCTTCGCGATCGGTCGAAATGCCAACTCTGAGCTCGGCTGCAAGTCTCTCAATGTTGCCGGCACTACTTCCCCGGAAGGCTATTTGGAAAGCGCCTCGGTCAGCAAGACCTCGACCGGAGCCGCCATAACCGCCCGGGGCTGGACCGTTGACCCCGGGAGCCCCAGCACCTCCAACCCGGTCCACATCTACGTCACAGCACCCGACGGCAAAACACAGGGCTACCCGTTCACCCCGAACCAGCTGCGCTCCGACGTCAACAAGGCCCTCGGCGTCACCGGCAACCACGGCTACACCAACAACATCCCCATCACCCAGCCGGGCACATACCAGGTCTGCGCCTACGGCATCGCCGTCTCGCCGCTGTCCACCGGAAACCGGCTCCTCGGATGCCTCGCCGTTCAGGCCGCCAGCGTTCCCTCGCCGATCGGATCCCTGGACGAAACCAAGGTCGTCAAAACGTCCTCCTCGGCCGTGATCACCGCCCGGGGCTGGACCCTTGACCCCGGCACCCCGGCGAAGTCCATCGCGGTGCACATCTACGTCACCGCACCCGACGGCAAAACCCAGGGATACCCTTTCACCGCCAGCCTGGCCCGACTGGACGTCAACAGCGCCCTCGGCGTCACCGGCAACCACGGCTACACCAACAACATCCCCATCACCCAGCCGGGCACCTACCGGATCTGCTCCTATGGCATCGCGGTGAGCGCGCTCTCCAGCGGCAACAGCCTCCTCGGATGCCAGACACTCGAGGCCGCAAGCGTTCCCTCGCCGATTGGGTCCCTGGACGAAACCAAGGTGGTCGCAACCTCCTCCGGGGCCGCGATCACCGCCCGGGGCTGGGCCCTTGACCCCGGCACCCCGGCGAAGTCCATCGCCGTGCACATCTACGTCACCGCACCCGACGGCAAAACCCAGGGATACCCTTTCACCGCCAACCTGGCCCGCCCCGATGTCAACAAAGCCCTCGGGGTCACCGGGAACCACGGCTACACCAACAACATCCCGATCACCCAACGTGGCACCTACCGGATCTGCTCCTACGGCATCGCCGTGAGCCCACTGTCCAGCGGCAACAGCCTCCTAGGATGCCTCACGAAGGTTTACTGACCGCGTAGAGTCTCCGCATGAGACAGAAGAGGGCCGGATCTCCAACGATCCGGCCCTCTTCTGTCTCCGTCGTTTTTGGCTCCACGGCGTTTTGGCTCCGCCGCTTTTTGGCACCACCGCGGCATATTCGGCAAAACCTCGGCACCGCCCCGGCGGGCGGCGCCGTCGGGCTACCCGGCCTACTCGGGCATGATCATGGTGCGCAGGTCCAGCTGCCGGAGGACCCGGTCCGCGACCTCGGGGTCCATGCCGGGCTCATTGCGGGCCGCGACGACTTCCTGGCGGGCCGCATCGAGCGCGATCGTCTGCACGGCAATCGCCAGCTCGCGTCCGCGTTTGCGCATCTCCCCCACGCTCTCGTTGCGGATGCTGCCGTCCAGCAGTTCGGCGTGCAGCCGGGTCATCTTCTCCTTGACCAGGGCCACCTTCTCCGGCGGCAGCTCCTTCATCAGTTCGTGCGCTTTCAGGGCCGCGATGGCCGCTTCCTGGGCCCGCCCGGCGAGAACCCGGGCGGCGTCGCGCTCTTCCGAGCCGTCCCCGGAAGCCTTCAGGACCCGCATAAGCCACGGCAGGGTCAGCCCCGGGAGCACCAGGGTGGCCAGCAGGACCGCGCAGGCGATGATGATGAGCTGGCTCCGGGCCGGGAACGGACTCCCGTCGGCCAGGGTCAGCGGGAGGGCCAGGGCCAGAGCCAGGGTGGCGAGCCCGCGCATGCCGCACCAGGTGAGGATGAGGACTTCCTTGGCGGAGGCGGGCCGCAGGGAATCCTTTGTGGTGCGGGCCAGGCCGGACATCATGGCCATCCACGCAAACCTGACAGCGAACACCAGCACGCAGACCACCACGGCGTTGCCGATCATGCCGGCGATTCCGTCGCCTTCGTCGCGGACCACCTGCCGCACTTCCAGCCCCACCAGGCCGAACGCCAGCCCGGTGACCAGCAGCTCCACTACGTCCCAGAAGGCGCTGCGGGTGACCCGCTCGGCGGCGTCCTGCGGCCGGGCGTGACGCTGGATCTCCAGGGCCGTGACGACGACGGCGATCACGCCCGAGGCGTGCACCTCCTCGGCAAGGATGTAGGCCGCGAACGGCACCACGAGGGTGACCGCGCTGCGGGCCACCATGGACTGGACCAGCCGGGTGATCAGGCTGGTGAGCCAGCCCATGCCGATGCCCACGGCTACCGCGATCGCTGCGCCGAGCACAAACTGCACAACGACGTCGGGTGAGAACTGGGTGCCGGAGACGGTCGCGGCGACCGCGGCCTGGAAGATGACGATGGCGGCCGCGTCGTTGAAGAGGCCCTCGCTTTGCAGCACCGTGATGAGCCGTCGGGGCATGTGGACGCGCCCGGCAATGGACTCCACCGCCACCGGATCCGGCGGTGCGACCATGGCGCCCAGTGCGATCGCCGCGGGAAGCCCGATCCCCGGAATCAGGAGCCAGGCCGCTCCGGCCACCACCGCGGTCGAGACCACCACGAGGCCCACCGCGAGCATCAGCAGTGTGCGCCAGCGGACCCTGAACACGGCCCAGGAACTGCGCTGGGCCGTGGCGAAGAGCAGCGGCGGCAGGAAGATGGGCAGGATCAGTTCCGGCGAGATGGCGATCTCCGGAAATCCGGGGATGAAGGTCAGCGAGGCGGCGAGGATGAGCATCAGGACCGGGAACGGCAGCCGCAGCCGGTCCCCGATGCCGACCGCCACCACCGTGGCCAGCAGGAGTCCAATGATGAGTGCCAACTGGTCCATATTCGGGCTCCGGGCGGGGCTAGCTCACCGGTTCCAGGGCAGCCGCCAGGGGCAGCGTGCCGTCCCGGAATTCGATGGTGCGCCCGGCCGTGGAGGGCAGGCCCAGCACGGCCGCCGCGACGAGGGCCACGTTGGCACGGGATGTCTCCCGGCCGCCGGAGGTGTCCGCCGGGTCGACGTCGATCAGACCGTTGCCGGGCCCGTCGGTGAGCGCTCCGGGCCCCAGGATGGTCCAGTCCAGGGCCGTCCCCCGAAGATAGGCGTCCGCGGCGGCCTTGGCCTCGGCGTACGCAAAGAAGCTGTTGTCCTCGGGGACGCCGTGGTTCGGCCCGGCGCCTAGATACGAGACCATGATGTACCGCCCGACGCCGGCTTCGGCCGCCGCGTCCATCGACCGGATGGCCGCGTCCCGGTCCACCGAGTAGGTCCGTTCGGGGCTTCCGCCGCCGGCGCCGGCTGACCAGACCACGGCGTCGTGGTTCCGGAGCGCCTCGGCGATCTCCGCCGTCGTCGACTGTTCAACGTCCAGGACAACAGGAGTTGCGCCCGTTGCCGCGACGTCCTCCCGGTGTCCCGGGTTGCGGATGAACGACGTAACGTCCATTCCCTCCCCGGAGAGGATGCGGGACAGTTCCAGAGCCACCTTGCCGTGGCCGCCAATGATTGCGATTCGCGTCATGGACCCATTCTGTCCCACAACCGCAGCCGGCGCCCGTTGAGCTCCCTTATCGGGGCGGGTGTCTGTCGTCAGCTGATCAGGATGGTCGAGGCGACGCTGGGTACCCCGTTGCCGTCCATGGCGAAGAGCAGGTACGTGCCCGGCACCAGTACGCCGCGGTCCGCCGGCAGCTTCAGCGTCGCGGTGTTGCCCGACACCGCCGTGGCGGTCACCGGGATCCGCCGCTGGTCAGTGTTCACGGTGTGGGTCACCGTGCTCATCCGCATCAGGGAAAACTTGGAGACCGGCGCCCCGGTGGTGACCGAAATCGTGCTGCCGGCCGCGGCGGTGGCCGGGGCGGTCGCAATCGTCGGCCTGGGGCGGGCGCTGCCGTCGGCGTTGAGCAGATAGGGCGGCGTGAAGATCTCCCCGTCCAGGTGGTTGGTGGTGCAGGTGTTGCACAGCCCGCCACCGCCGACGAACACCCTGCCGTCGGGAAGAAGGGTGGCGACGCTGTGGTAGGTCCGGGGAATGGCCATCGGGGCCAGGGTGGTCCACTTTCCGGTTGCCGGGTTCCAGATCTCCGGAGACATCCTGGCATCGGTGTCGGTGAAGACCACGGGGTTGGGCTGGCCGCCGAGCACGAGGACCTGGCCGTCGGGTAGGGCGACCCCCGTGGCGAACGACCGGGTGAATGCCATGTCCGCGGTCCGGGTGACCTTGGCAGTGCTGTTGATGTCGATCGTGTAGGCCCGCGCCGTGGCTACGGAATTGTCGTAGTCGGGCGACCCGCCCACGGTCAGGATCTTGCCGACGTCGTACATCACGGCGTCGGCGTTCATCGCGTCCGGGCTGTCCGCACGCAGACCGGCCGAGGTGATGCTGCCATCGCCGGCAGTCGTGATCCAGTTCATCTGGCGGCTCGGCCCGGCCTGGAACACCCGGCCACCGGGGGCGGCAAACAGCCAGGCGTGGTTGTCGGAACGGTACCCGCCCCGGGCGTCGGCCGTCAGGATGTTGTCAACGGGCACATTCTTCAAGGTCCGCCAGCCGCCGGCTGCTGACCACACCTCGCCGCTCTTGCCGCCGATCCCGCCCGACCACGATCCCCCGATGGTGAACACCTCGCCGGTGGAGGTGGTGACGTTGCTTTGGTAGCCGCGGGCGATCTTCATGTCCGGCCCCGAGCTCCAGGTGTTGGTCTTGGGGTTGTAAATGGTGGTCTTCGAGCTGTTGGCGCCGCCGCTGATCATGATCTTCCCGTCCGCCAGCACGGAGGTTCCGGGGCAGAACATGTCGTGGCCGGTGTTGACCACCGTGGCCGGGCTCACCGCACCGGTGTTGAGGTCCAGGATGGATGTCTGGGTGTAGCCATTGCTGCCGCCGTAGGCGATAGGGGAATAGGCCGACCACGTCAGCAGCTTGTTGCCCGGCAGGACCGCGGCCGCGACCGGGACGATCGGGAAGTTGATGGTCGGGCCCCAGGACCCCTGGGGCGGGCCAAGGAGGTTGATTTCGGCGGCCTGGCTCCACGGACCGCGGTTGCCGGCCTCGGTGGTTGCGGTCAGCCGGACGTAGCGGGCGCTGACCGGGGCGAAGGTCACCGTCTTCTGGGTGACGGTGTCCGGCCAGGTCCCGGTGGCGACGTCGCGCCAGGCGGTGCCGTCGGAGCTGACCGCGATCGAGTATGTGCCGATCCGCCCGTTCCTGTTGTCGGGGCGCGGGAGATATTGCAGTCCCCCGATGCTTCGCGCCGCCTTCGTGTCGATCGTGATGGAGTGCGGCAGCGGCGCGGCCGGCGCCGGGGACCACCGGCTGTGCCAGAAGGTCGCGGCACTGCCGTCAAGCACATTGGCGGCCCGGCCGTTCTGGCTGGTGACCTCTTCATCGCTGGCCGCAGCGGTCCACCCGGTCCGGGGCAGTACACCGGCTGTGGGCGGCGTCTGCCCGGCGAGCAGGTTGATCTCGGCGGCCTGGCTCCACGGACCGCGGTTGCCCGCCTCGGAGGTCGCAATCAGCCGGACATAGCGGGCGGTGACCGCGATGAAGGTCACCGACTTCTCCGTGACGGTGTCCGGCAGGGTTCCGCGGGCCACCGGGGCGCTCCAGGTGGTGCCGTCGGTGCTCACCCGGATCTCGAAGCTGCCGACGCGCCCGTTCCTGTTGTCTGTCCGCGGCAGGTAGCGCAGACCCCCGATGCTTTGCGCCGCCTTGGTGTCGATCGTGATGGAGTGCGGCAGGGGCGCCGCCGGCGCCGGGGACCACCGGCTGTGCCAGAAAGTCGCGGCACTGCCGTCAAGGACGTTGCTGGCCCGGCCGTTTTGGCTGGTGACCTCTTCATCGCTGGCCGAAGCGGTCCAACCGGTCCGGGACAGGGGAAGCGCAGCGGCCTCCGTCGCGGCGGCCGGCAGGGCCGCGTTGTGAATGTGCGGACCGACCAGGCCCGGGGAGTCCTGCGGAGTGGTCTGCACCGCACCATGGGCGTGCGTTTCGGCCGGGACCGGGGATTCCGGCAGGGCGACCGCCACAGATCCAACGAGCAGGAGGACTCCAAGCAGAAAGGCGCACCAGCGGCGGATGCCGGCGCGCAGTGCCACGACGATGGCCGGCTCCGGCAGCCGGCGGGCGCGCGGGCGACGGCGCCGGACGTCACCGCCCGGCCGACTGGAATTGGCTCGAAGAGTCTTCCAACGATCCATTCTGTGCCTCCCCCTGCGTGACCCGTGGCAAGACAGAGACTAGGGAGGGGGACTTGGGAAAACCTTGGGTGAAGGACGTGGCCTGTGCACCGTGCGGGACGGTCATCCGCGGGGCGCATTTCTGCGAAGGTCCGTCCCGGGGCGGGGGTCAGCGGCCGGTCTGAAGCATAAAAAGACCCCCGGAATCTCGCGGATTCCGGGGGTCTCATCTGGTGGCGGCAGCGCGGCCACCGTCGTCGCTGGTGACTGCGCGTGGTGCAGCCTTAGGCGGGAAGCTCCAGTTCCCAGTCCTTGACATCCGCTACCGGTGCGAAGAGGCTGGCGTCCAGTTCGTCAAAGGGCAGTTCATTCCGCACGCGGTGCGGCCAGTTCCGGTTTGCCAGGGCCCCTTTGCCCAGGGCGACAACGTCCGCACTGCCGTCACGTAACACGGACACCGCCGTTTCGGGGTCGTCGAGGTTGCCGTTGGCGATCACGGTCACCCCCGAGTGTTGCTTGGCCAGGGCAGCCAATGACTCAGGGCCGTCCTTGAATGCCGGTGCCGCGGCCCGGTATTCGGTTGTGTGGATGAAATCAATGCCCGTAGCCCCCAGGGTCTCGAAGATAATCCGTGCTTCCTCGGCGCCTCCGCTCCACCGGTGGTCGTTGTCGCTGACCTTGGACTGGGAAATACGGATTCCCACAGTCATGTCCGGGCCCACGGCCTCGCGGACGGCCCGGCAGATCTCGGCGGCGAAACGGACCCTGTTACCGGGCGAGCCCCCGTAGCTGTCATCCCTGTGGTTCAGGTAGTCCGTGAGGAACTGATCCAGGAGATACCCGTTGGCGCCGTGGATTTCGACCCCATCGAATCCGGCCTGCTTGGCATGAAGCGCCGCCGTGACGAAACCGTCCCGGACCTCGTCCATCTGCGCTGCGGTGATCTCGCCCGGGACCGGGTACGGACCGTCTCCACGGTAGAACGCCAGCTGCTCGCCCTTGGGTGCAACCGCGGACGGACCCACAGAGGAGTCAACGTAACGGTTGCCCTGGGCCTGTGCCCCGGCATGCATGAGCTGGGCGAAGATCCGCGCACCGGCCAGGTGCACAGCCGCCACGACCTTGGCCCAGGACTGCGCCTGTTCGTTGGTGGCAATGCCCGGCTGGAAGAGGTAGCCCTGGCTGTAGGCGGTGTCGGGGTAGATACCCTCGGTGATCAGCAGCCCGAAGCCGCCGCGGGCATACGCCTCATAGTAGGAGACCATTCTTTCCGTCGCGTGACCGTCCTCGGTAGCACTGATGCGCGTCATGGGAGCCAGGGCAACACGGTTGGGCAGCCCGGTTGGGCCGATCTGTATAGGGGACCACAGGGGTGCGAAATTCGGCACGAATATCTCTTTCATTTGTTGGGGATTTCTCGGTAAAGGGAGGCCGCCCATCGCAGCGAAGGGGGCTCCGTACGAGCGGCGCGGGGGATGTTATGCCGGCCCGGATCCGGCGGCCAGTGCGGTAAGTCCGCTGCCCACGCGGGCGGTGCGCGCCGGCAGGCCTTCGTTGTCCGGGTCATCGGCAAAGGCCTGCTGGCGCTGGAGCAGGGAGCCCAGGTGCGAGGTGTCCGTGAAGACACCGAGGACGGCGGCCCACACCTCTTCGACGGTACGGCATATCCGTGTTGACCCTGTGGGGGTGGAGAGCAGCCAGCCGTCGGACAGCGCCGCGACCTTGGGTACTCCAGGGTGTCCCCTGATTATCGCGTTCACCGTGTGGGCCACGATGAGGTGCTGCCGGGTGGTCCGCACTGTTCCCAGCACCGGGTCCGGCACGGTCGCTCTTCCGCAGGCGCCGCACATGGCTCTCCCCTTTCCTACGGCATCACATCGCCGGAATTTGGGCCGAGCGTTTGTCCGACGTAGAGGTTGCCTCCGGGGTCGCTGGCCAGCAGGAGTGCTGTGGGTGCCACCTCCGCGGTTGTTCCGAAGCGTCCCAGGGGCAGTTCCCCGCGTTTGGCGGCCTTCCAGCTTTCGGAGATGCCGTCGACCAGCGGCGTCTCGATGGGGCCCGGGGCGATGCTGTTGACGAGCACGTTGTCTGCGGCGGTTTCCCGGGCCAGCGCTTTGGTCAGTCCGACGACGCCGGCTTTGGCAGCACTGTAGTGGCTGAGCCCGGACCCGCCTTTGATGGCCAGCTGGGAGGCAATGTTGATGATGCGGCCCCACTTCTGCTGCCGCATCTCCCCCACCACCTCCCGGCAGCAGAGGAAGACGCCCGTCAGGTCAACGGCAATCGTTTCGTTCCACATGGCGAGGGACATGTCCTCCAGCGGGGATTCCGTCAGCAGCCCCGCGCTGTTCACCAGGATGTCGATGGTCCCGAGCTCGGCCCGTGCGGCCGCGAACGCGGCCCGCACGCTTGCTTCGTTGGAGACGTCGACGGCGATGCTTCCCGCCGCGCCGGACCGGTCGAGGACAGCTACCCTGTCGCCGTTGGCGGTGAAGGCCTCGGCGATGGCTTTGCCGATGCCGCTGGCTCCGCCGGTGACTACTACGGCGCGGCCCTTCGTGTGACGGGTGGCGTCTGGATTGTTCATCTTTGTCCTTCCGGGACTCTTCAGGCGCGCATCTTGATGGTGAGTCCGCCGTCGACGATCAGGGACTGGCCCGTGACGTAGACGGCGTCATCGGAGGTCAGGAAGCCGATGACGCTGGCGACCTCCTGGGGCCGTCCGACCCGGCCCCAGGGGATTTCCTGCCCGGCGCGCTGCAGCCCCTCGGGCCCGAGCGAGTTCACCGGGTCCAGGGACTGGGGCGTCTCGATGAGTCCGGGGATGACGGCGTTGGCGCGGATGCCGCGCGGTCCCAGTTCGGCGGCCACGCTGCGGATCAGCCCGAGCACACCCGCTTTGGCGGCCGCGTAGTGGGCATGTTCCTCCCACCCGTAGACTCCACCGGCTATGGAGGACACGGCAACCATCGCTCCGCCCTCGGTCATCCGTGCGGACCCGGCGCGCAGGGTCCGCAGCACGCCGGTGAGGTCGACGTCGAGCATGTCCTGCCAGCGCTCATCGGTCATCTCGCCCAGGGGCGAGTTGCGCAGGATTCCTGCGTTGGCCACGGCGTAGTCCAGGCGGCCGTATTCTTCGACGGCGCGCTGGGCGAACGCATCGACGGACGGGGTGCTGCGGACATCCACTTCGTGGACCACCGCCTGGCCGCCTGCGGCCTTCACCAGGCGGAGGGTCTCTTCCGGGTCGTGCGGGTCACCGGGAAAGGTGCCGATGACGGAATACACGCCGCGTTCGGCGTAGTGGACCGCGAGGGCCCTTCCAATGCCGCTGGCCGCTCCGGTGATCACGGCCACCTTTGTGCCGGCGGTCATGCGTCAACCTCGTGCGGGTGGTCCTCGAGGAGGGCCTCCACCGGCGGCTTGGCGGCGATCATCAGGAGGCCGGAGAACAGCGTACCGGCTGCACCGACCCACAGGGCTGCGGCGGTGGTTCCCGCGCTGGCTGCCGCTGCGGTGAACAGCGCGCCGCCGAGAATGGTGCCCGGCTGGCTCATTGCGCCGATGAAGGCGGTGCCAGTGGCACGGCAGCTGACCGGGTAGCACTCCGCCATGAAGTACTGGATGGCGGCGTACGGTCCGACCAGGAAGAACAGACCGGCGCCGTAGGTGAGGATGATCATGAAGGGGCTCGTGGCGATGGGGCTGAGCATGATGGTGAAGCAGATGCCGGAGAGAATCCAGCCGCCGATGATGGTGCGCTTGCGGCCTATTTTGTCACCGATCCATCCGTGAAAAACGTAGCCAAAGTACGCCAGCATGTTGATGACGATCAGCATCCAGAAGGCGTCCGAGAGTTCCACACCCTTGGCGTTCTTCAGGACGGAGCTGCCGAGAATGCTGAAGATCAGGATG
>DASWAW010000492.1:0-2607 GCA_036390955.1 Arthrobacter sp. | reverse complement strand
GGGCTGGACCAGTGCACGCGGCTGGTGCAGGACGCCCTGGAGCGCGGCCGGGAACGCTACCGGTCCGCCGGACTCGAGGACCTCGGACCGGACTGGGTCACCGGCGAGGGCTCGGCGCTGTCCATGATCGACACCGTCCCGCCGCGGGGCCACTTCGCGCATTCCCGGCTCCGGCTCCTGCCCGACGGGACCTACCAGGTGGACGTGGGAACCGCGGAATTCGGCAACGGCACCACCACGGTGCACGCCCAGCTCGCCGCCACCGCCCTGTCCACCACCGCGGGCCGGATCACCGTCCGGCAGTCGGACACCGACCTCGTCGAGCACGATTCCGGCGCGTTCGGCTCGGCCGGGACGGTGGTGGCCGGCAAGGCCACCCTCGCCGCGGCCGAGGAGCTGGCGGTGCGGATCCGGGCCTTCGCGGCCGGCATCCGGCAGGTCCAGGCCTCCGGGTGCGTGCTGGAGGACGACGCGGTCGTCTGCGAGGGGACCCGGGTGCCGCTGGCGGAACTGTACGGCGCCGCCGCAGCGGCCGGCGTCGAACTCTCCGGTGAGGGGCACTGGGGCGGGACCCCGCGGTCGGTCGCGTTCAACGTCCACGGTTTCCGGGTGGCCGTGAACACCGGGACGGGGGAGCTGCGGATCCTGCAGAGCGTCCAGGCGGCCGACGCCGGTGTGGTGGTCAATCCGAGGCAGTGCCGGGGGCAGATCGAGGGCGGCATCGCGCAGGCCCTCGGCGCGGCGCTGTACGAGGAGGTCCGGGTGGACGACGCCGGGCGGGTCACCACCGACATCCTCCGGCAGTACCACATCCCGTCCTTCGCCGACGTGCCGCGCAGCGAGGTGTACTTCGCCGACACGTCCGACAAGGTGGGTCCGCTGGGCGCGAAGTCGATGAGCGAGAGCCCGTTCAATCCGGTGGCGCCGGCGCTCGCCAACGCCATCCGCAACGCCACGGGGGTCCGGTTCGCGGAGCTGCCGTTCGCCCGGGACAAGATCTACCTGGCCCTGAAGGAAGCAGGCCGGACCCCCTCCCGCCACTAGCAACGCGCCACTACCAACGCGGGGTCAGCTACGGCCCATCGGAGGGGCTGTAATGGGCCGTAGCTGACCCCGCGTTGAGCGGTCCGGGCCTATAGTCGGATGATGGAACAGCGAATCTTGGGCAAGACCGGACGGAACGTCTCCATTGTTGGACTGGGGACCTGGCAGCTGGGCGCGGACTGGGGCAATGTCGACCCCGCGCAGGCGCAGGCCATCCTGGCCGCCTCCGTGGAAGCCGGTGTCACGTTCTTCGACACCGCGGACGTCTACGGCGACGGCCGCAGCGAACAGGCGATCGGCAAGTTCCTGGCCGACAACCCGGGCCTGGACATCACGGTGGCCACCAAAATGGGCCGCCGGGCGGAACAGCTGCCGGAGAACTACAACCTCGCCAACTTCCGGGAATGGACCGACCGGTCCCGGCGCAACCTGGGCGTCGAGCAGCTGGACCTGGTCCAGCTGCACTGCCCGCCCACCGCGGTGTACAGCAACGCCGAAGTCTACGACGCGCTGGACACCCTCGCCGCCGAGGGGGCCATCCGCAACTACGGCGTCAGCGTGGAGCGGACCGACGAAGCCCTCGAGGCCATGCGGCACGAAGGCACGGCCACCGTGCAGATCATCCTCAATGCCTTCCGGCTCAAGCCGCTGGATGAGGTGCTGCCCGCGGCGGAGGCTGCCGGCGTCGGGATCATCGCCCGCGTGCCGCTCGCCTCGGGGCTGCTCTCCGGCAAATACACCGCCGACACGTCCTTCGCGGCGGACGACCACCGGAACTACAACCGCACGGGCTCGGCGTTCGACGTCGGGGAGACCTTCTCCGGCGTGGATTTCGGTCAGGGCCTCAAGGCGGTGGCCGAGTTCGAGGAACTGGTGCCCGACGGCGTCAGCACCGCCCAGGCGGCGATCGCCTGGATCGCGGCGCAGGACGGCGTCAGCACGGTGATCCCCGGCGCGCGGAACGTCGACCAGGCCCGCTCCAACGCCGAAGCGGCCGGGGCCAGCGGGATCGACGCCACGTTCGACGTCGGCGTCCGCGAGATCTACGACCGCTACTTCCGCGAATCGATCCACCCCCGCTGGTAACCCCCTCCTCAGACCAACGCGGGGTCAGGTACGGCCCATCGCGGCGGGTTCCATGGGCCGTAGCTGACCCCGCGTTGTGGTGGGGTGGCGGCCGTCAGCCTGCCGGATACCAGACCCGTTCTCCCTCCACGCGGGCGAAGGAGGTCAGGGTGTGCGGTTTGGCGGATTTTTCCGTCATGATGTCCAGCACCTCGACCTTCCGGGCCAGGAGTGCGTCGCCGATCAGCGAGCGGTGGCAGCGCCACGGGACGGCTTCCGCGCACATGATCGCCAGATTATTGGTGCGCCCGCGTTCCAGCAGCTGGTCGATGGCGGTGGAGAATTCCTCGGTCTGCATGTAGTCCGCGTATCCCCGGAAGGACGCGTTCCGCCAGGCGCCGTTGGGGCTGTCCTTTCTGGGGTGCCGCAGACCGCCGAGGGATGCCATCCGCCGGTAGGTGATCCCGGCGGCGCGCACGCTCGCCGCCAGGGCGTCCG
>DASWAW010000491.1:0-3065 GCA_036390955.1 Arthrobacter sp. | reverse complement strand
GCCACCAACGCCCGGGACATGATCAGGTCCTCCGGGGGCAGTGACGAGCCCGTCTCCGGAACCATTGTCGACTAGAGTGGATCGGGTGAGTTCGGCATTGAAGAAGGACAACCTTCGCATCGCGTCAGTCAACGTCAACGGCCTTCGTGCCGCCTACAAGAAGGGCATGGCGGAATGGCTTGAGCCCCGCGAAGTTGACATCCTCTGCCTGCAGGAAGTCCGCGCGCCCGACGCGATCGTCCATGAGCTGCTCGGCGAGGGCTGGTACATCCTGCACGCCGAGGCCGAAGCCAAAGGCCGCGCCGGCGTTGCCATCGCTTCCCGCACCGAACCGCTGCAGACCCGGGTGGGCATCGGCGACGACTACTTCGCCACCACCGGCCGCTGGGTCGAAGCCGACTACATCGTCCGCAACGCGGAGGGCGAGGCCTCACAGCTGACCGTCGTGAGCGCCTACGTGCACTCCGGCGAGGCGGGCACCCCGAAGCAGGACGACAAGTTCCGTTTCCTCGACGTGATGGCGGACCGGCTCCCCGAGCTGGCCAAGCACAGCGACCACGCCCTCGTGGTGGGCGACCTCAACGTCGGCCACACGGAACTGGATATCAGGAACTGGAAGGGCAACGTCAAACGTGCCGGCTTCCTGCCGGAGGAGCGCGCGTACTTCGACCGCTTCTTTGGCGAGGACATCGGCTGGAAGGATGTTCACAGGGGCCTGGCGGGCAACGTCGACGGCCCCTACACCTGGTGGTCGCAACGCGGACAGGCCTTCGACAATGACACCGGCTGGCGCATTGATTACCACATGGCCACGCCCGCTCTCGCTGCTGCCGCAGTGTCAGCCGTTGTCGACCGGGCGCCGTCCTGGGACACCCGCTTCTCCGACCACGCCCCGCTGGTAGTGGACTACCGGCTCTAGTCTTAAGGCTCCCACGAATGACCTCTCCTTCCACTGTGACCCCCGTGACCGGCGCTGCCGCCGGATCTCCCGCCGCCGGCGATGCCGCCGAAACCGCCACCGCCGCTGCCCCGGCCGTCCCCGGCTCTGCTGTCCCTCCGGGGGTCCGCCAGCGCGTCCTCTCCGGCATGCAGCCCTCCGCGGATTCCCTGCACCTGGGCAACTACCTCGGCGCCCTGGTGAACTGGGTCCGGATGCAGGACGAGTACGACGCGATCTTCTTCATCCCGGACCTGCACGCGATCACCGTCCCGCAGGACCCTGCCGAGCTGGCCCACCGCACCCGGGTCACCGCCGCGCAGTACATCGCCGGCGGCGTGGACGTGGACAAGTGCACCCTGTTCGTCCAGTCCCAGGTGCCCGAGCACGCCCAGCTGGCCTGGGTCCTGAACTGCATCACCGGCTTCGGCGAGGCGTCCCGGATGACCCAGTTCAAGGACAAGGCCTCCCGGCACGGCTCGGAGCAGGCCAGCGTCGGCCTGTTCACCTACCCGGTCCTGCAGGCCGCGGACATCCTCCTCTACCAGCCCCACGGGGTGCCGGTGGGCGAGGACCAGCGCCAGCACGTGGAACTCAGCCGCGACCTGGCCCAGCGTTTCAACAGCCGCTTCGGCGAGACCTTCAACGTCCCGGCGCCCTTCATCCAGAAGGAATCGGCGAAGATTTACGATCTGCAGAACCCCACCGCCAAGATGTCCAAGTCAGCGGAATCACCGGCCGGCCTGATCAACCTCCTGGACGAACCCAAGGTCATCGCCAAGCGGATCAAATCCGCGGTCACGGACGCGGAGACGGAGATCCGGTTCGACCGCGAGGCCAAACCGGGCGTCTCCAACCTGCTGACCATCTACTCGGCCATCACCGGGCAGAGTGTCGAGTCCCTCGTCGCCGCCTACCAGGGCAAAATGTACGGCCACCTCAAGGTCGACCTGGCCGAGGTTGTGGCGGAGCGGCTCACCCCCATCCGGGACCGGGCCAACGAGCTGCTGAACGACCCCGCGGAACTTGACCGGCTGCTGGCCCTCGGCGCCGACAAGGCGCGCGAGATCGCCTCGGTCACCCTGCGGGATGTCTACGCCAAGGTGGGTTTCCTGCCCTACGCCGGAACCCACGGAGCCCGCTAGGCCGATGTCCTCCGTCAGCAAAGTCACCGCTAACGAGCCGAAACGCGCCACCGCGCGTGCCGTCAGCAGCCCGGCCCCGGAGGTCCAGGACTCCGGGGGCAACGGACAGCGCACCGACGGCATCAGCATCGGCGTGATCCTGGGGTTCCCGGCGGAGATCGCCGAGGAGCTCCAGCGCTGGCGCGCCTCTTTCGGCGACCCCATGGCGGCGATCATCCCGGCCCACATCACGCTCGTGACGACCACCATGACCCAGGACTGGGAAGCGACCCGCAGCCACGTGCGTGAGGTCGCGAGCAAGCAGGAACCCTTCAACGTGACCATTGCCGGCACCGGATCCTTCCGGCCGGTGTCACCGGTGGTCTTCCTCAACGTTGAAGATGGCTTCGGTGACTGCGTCAGCCTGCACCGGCAGCTCCAGACCGGACCGCTGGAGCGTGAACTGCCGTTCGCTTACCATCCGCACGTCACCGTCGCGCACGACGTCGCCCCGGAAAGCCTCGACGAGGCCGAAGCGGTGCTCAAGAATTACCGGGCCACCTTCCCGGTGGCTAGCATGGGACTTTACGAGCACGACGACAACGGCATTTGGCAGCTACGGGAAGAGCTTGACTTTGGGACCGAACCTGACAACGACGGGGGCCAGGACGGTGCAGCAAGCACCCACTGAGCCGCCGCTTCCCACTGAGCTGGCCCGGCTGAAGCTGGAAGTCATCCGGAAGCGGGTTGAGTGGGGGAAGGTCCGCCGCTCCGGCGGAGGCCGGATGGCGTCGCTGATGGCGATGGTGCCGTGGCTGCTCGCCCGGCTCAACACCGTCCGTCCGCTCCGCGCCTTCCAGCACTACAACCTCCAGCACGGCCCGCTGATGAGCGCCGGCATCGGGTTCAGGATGTTCTTCTCCGTGACCGGTCTGCTGGCCACCGGATTCTCCCTGGCAGGACTGTTCCTGAGCGAACAGCCCGCGCTGCTGGACCAGATCATC
>DASWAW010000490.1:0-1754 GCA_036390955.1 Arthrobacter sp. | reverse complement strand
CGGCTCCGATGCCATGCGCATCAACGGCCGCAACCGCCTCGCCTGCAAGACCCTGCTGAAGGACCTGGACACGTCCAAGCCCATCACGGTCGAGCCGATCAAGGGCCTCCCGGTGGAGAAGGACCTGATCGTGGACATGGAGCCGTTCTTCCAGTCCTTCCGCGAGGTCATGCCGTTCCTGATCAACCGGGGCCACGAGCCCACCAAGGAACGCCTGCAGTCCGCCGAGGACCGCGAACGGTTCGACGACACCACCAAGTGCATCCTGTGCGCCGCGTGCACCTCGTCCTGCCCGGTGTTCTGGACCGACGGGCAGTACTTCGGCCCGGCGGCGATCGTCAACGCGCACCGCTTCATCTTCGATTCCCGTGATGATGCCGGCGACATGCGCCTGGAGATCCTCAACGACAAGGAAGGCGTGTGGCGCTGCCGCACCACCTTCAACTGCACCGAGGCTTGCCCCCGCGGCATCCAGGTCACGCAGGCAATCGCCGAGGTCAAGCAGGCCATCCTGTCCCGCAAGATCTAGCAGCTGCTCCAGAACCTCAAGAACCACGACGACGGCGCCTCTCACCTTTCGGGTGGGGGCGCCGCCGTCGTTTCACCGTCGAACGAAAGGGTCCACGTGTCCCGCTCCGAAAAAGTCTCCTTCCAGGGTTCCACCGGCGAACTGCTTTCCGGCGTCGTCGACGTCCCGGAGGGGCCGGTGAAGGGCTGGGGCGTGTTCTCGCACGGCTTCACGCTGGGCAAGGACAGCCCCTCGGCCTCGCGGATGTGCAAGGCGCTGGCGGACAACGGGGTGGGCATGCTCCGCTTCGACAACCTCGGCCTCGGCGAATCCGCCGGGCTCTGGTCGGAGGGCTCCTTCAGCCACAAGGTGGCGGACACCGTGAAGGCCGCCGAATTCATGCGCGACTCCGGCCGGCCGGTCTCGCTGCTCGTGGGCCACTCCTTCGGCGGGGCCGCTGTCCTGGCGGCGGCACGGGAGATCCCGGAGCTCGACGCCGTCGCCACCGTGGGCGCCCCGTTCTCACCCAAGCATGTGGCCCACGTTTTTGACGCGGCCCTGGACCGGATCCTCAGCGAAGGCAGCGCCGAGGTTGACCTGGGCGGCAAGCGGGTGGAGATCCGCCGGCACTTCGTGGAGGACCTGGAGAACGCCGATCTCACGGACTGCATCCGGCGGCTCGGCAAGCCGCTCCTGGTGCTCCACTCCCCCACCGACAACACCGTGGGCATCGAGAATGCCAGCACCATCTTCCAGACCGCACGGCATCCGCGCAGCTTCGTGTCCCTCGAGGGCAGCGACCACCTGCTGACCGCCAAGGGCCAGGCAGCCCGTGCCGCGAAGATTATTTCGGCGTGGGCCGACCAGTACCTCGACGCCAGCGCCTAGCAGCGGCCAGGGGGCGGCTCTCGCCGGCGTCCACCGGCGTCTTGCCCGGCTGGACCTGGCGGGGGCCCCAGCCGGTCTTTTTGCCGGCCGGCTCCCGGTTGAGGTCCTCCTCGCGGATCGCCACCCACGCGGCGCAGACCAGGTACACCTGGCTGACCAGGTTGAACCAGATCAGCAGGCCGATGATGATGGCGAAGGGTGCCAGGATGGGGTTCCGTCCGGCACTGGCCAGCAGCTGTGTGCTGAAGATCTGCAGCACGGTGGTACCCACCGCGGCCAGAATGGTCCCTTCCATCAGTGAGCGGCGGGCCAGCTTCAGCCCCGCAGCCACCCGGTACATGATCAGGGCAGTGCCCCA
>DASWAW010000489.1:0-3232 GCA_036390955.1 Arthrobacter sp. | reverse complement strand
GGGGACCAGCAGGCCCAGCAGCGCTGTATACAGCGCAATCACGACGGCGAACCCGCCGCCGCTGCCGATCTCCGAGAAAAACTCGGCCAGGTGGGCGGAGATGGTCATGCCGCCGTGGCCGGTGGCCTTGGTCAGGATCGCGGCCATCGCGGCGTAAAGCGGGAACTGGACCAGGATGCCGGCGGTCGCCGGGACGGCCTTGGTGACGGCCTGCAGGAAGTTCCGGGGGGTCCCGTGCAGCACCAGGCCCAGGATGAGGAAGACCAGCAGGTAGCCGTTTAGGCTGCTCACGACGGTGAGGAAGGGCTTGGTCAGGAACTGCGAGACCAGCCAGCCGAGCGTCAGGAGGCCGGCGAGGATGGGCAGGATCATGCTGTATTCGAGCCATTCGCCCGGACGGGAGCGCGGCTCCGCTTCGCTCGGTTCGTCGTCAAGGTCGACGCCGAGGTCCTCCGCGGTGCGGATCGAGCCGCCCTCGGGTGCCGAGAAGTGCGCGATGACCGTGGTCAGGGCCATCAGGATGGCCAGCGTGAGCAATGACTGCCAGGTGAAGATCGTGGTCCCGAAGTCCAGGATGCCGGTGATCTTCAGCAGCGCCGGCGGCAGCGAGGCCGCGGTGGCCTGCAGCTGCGCCGCGGAGGAGGACAGGCCGAGCGCCCAGACCGCGCCGAGGCCCATGAAGGCTGCGGCGCCGAGCGCGCGGTAGTCCACGGTCAGGTCCTTGCGGCGGGCGATGGCGCGGGCCAGCAGGCCGCCGAAGATGAGGCTGAGGCCCCAGTTGAGGAAGGACACCGACATCGACATCAGCGCCACGAAGCTCACGGCCGTGCGTGCGGTCGCCGGGATGAGGGCAAGCCGGTTGATCAGCCTGGCGACAGGCGGGGAGGTCGCCACGACGTAGCCCGTCAGCACCACCATGGCCATCTGCAGGGTGAAGGCGGTCAGGTCCCAGAAGCCGTTGCCGAAGGAATCGGCGATCGACTGGGGCGAAGCGCCGATGGCCAGGGCGGCCACCGCGATGATGATGACGCCTGCGAGGGCGAAGATGTAAGCGTCCGGGAACCACTTCTCGGTCCACGCCGCCATCCGTTGGGCTATTCGGGCGAGACCGCGTTCTTCGCCGATTCCGCTTTTCGTCAGGACTGTGTTTGCCACCGAGGGGTACCTCTCCATTGAGTGCGATTTTGTACCCGATGGAGTTTAGTCAGGACGATTGCGGTAACCGGGCTTATCGGCGCCGGCCGCCTGCGCGCCGCGGCCCTTCGGCTTCATCCAGGCGCTGCCGTTCCTCCTCGGTGGGTGCCCCGCCGCCGAGGTCCGCCGGCATCCACCACGCGCCAGGAGCCGGCTGCAGGGGGAAGTCCGCGATGCAGGCATCGATGCCGGCCTGGAGTGTTTCGCGCAGGGCTTCGGTGGCCGCCTGGGCGTCCTGCGACGGGCCGGCGGTTACCGGCTCGCCGACGTGGATCCGGACCGGGGCGCGCCAGGCGCGGGCAGGGGAGAAGCCGTGGCGGCGGGTCATCAGCCGGTGGGAACCCCAGACGGAGACGGGGATGACGGGCACGCCGGCCTCCGCGGCCATCCGCACGGCACCGGTCTTGCATTCGCGGACCCGGAAGCTGCGGCTGACGCCGGCCTCCGGCAGGATTGCGATGTACTCGCCCTCGCGGAGTTTCTGGACGGCGGCGTCGTAGGCGTGGGAGCCGGTCCCGTACCCCACCACGACGTGCCCGGCGGCGCTGACGGCAGGACCGGCAAACCAGTGGTCGGCCGCCCCCTGGGTCACCAGGAAGCGCATCTGGGCTCCGCTGTGCCGCCACAGCAGCAGTTCGGCGAAGGCGAAGTCGAGGTACCCGAAGTGGGTGATCGCGACGACGGCGCCCCGGCCCGGGGTGACGCGGCGGGACCCTCCCTGCGGGGTGTCGCCGCGGTGCTCCGGCGCCGGAAGGTGCTCCTGCCCGGTGACGATGACCCGGATCCGGAACAGCCGGCGCAGCGCCAGCGCGGTGCGGACAATGAGGCGGTAGAAGCGGTCGCTGGGCCGGGGGCGCCAGGTCATGTCAGCGTCCGCCCGGCTTCTGACCGTCCGGCTGCCGTCCGCCCGGCTGCTGTCCGCCCGGCTGCTGTCCGCCCGGCTGGAGCCGGCGGGGCGGCAGGGGCAGGAAGCCCGAGGTGGATTCCACATATTCCTTGTAGCCGGGGCGGGCGGACATGGCCTTTTCGGTGAGCGGCTTGCCCGACTTGCCGGCGAGGAGCCAGATCATCAGGGCGGGGGAGAGGATGGTCAGCACCCCGGGCCAGGAATCAGCAGCGATAAGGAAGAATCCGGTCCAGACGGCCGCGTCGCCGAAGTAGTTCGGGTGCCGGGTGTAGCGCCAGAGCCCGGTATTGAGCACGGTGCCGCGCCTCGCCGGATCGGCCTTGAACTGCTCCAGCTGCCAGTCGCCGGCCGTCTCGAAGACGAAGCCGACCACCCAGAGCAGGACCCCCAGCCACGCCAGCCAGCCCAGGCTTCCGGTGCTGAACATCCCCACCTGGATGGTGAGCGAGACGAAGAACAGGATCACGCCCTGGGGCAGGTAGACCTTGCGCAGGGCGTAGACGTTGCGGGATCCGGGGGCGGAGGAGAGCATGTCCACGTACCGTGGATCCTCGTGGCCGCCGCGGGCCCGGCGGCCGATGTGGAGGGCGAGCCGGATGCCCCAGACCCCCACGAGCGCCAGGAGCAGCAGGCGGCGGCCGTCGTCGCCGTGTCCGGCGGAGAGCAGCCAGGAAATGGCGGCCACGACGACGAAGCCAAGGCCCCAGACGGTGTCGATGACCGAGTGGCGGCTCTGGCGGACGGCAATGGTGAAGGTCAGGGCCAGCAGCAACACCAGGCCCGCCGCCACCCACGGGAGGCTGGCCAGGAAGGCGCCCATCGGGAAGTCCGGCATCACAGCACCACCGGAAGGCTGGCGCCGGAGGCGGGAAGGAGGCTGCGGAAGGTGTCCGGACCGTCCCGGGGTTCCCGCCCGGCGCTGCCGGCGAAGGCATCGAGGATGAAGCGCGTGGACAGTGAGTTCCACAGGCCGACCCGGCGGAACATGAAGTGTCCGGCCCCTTTGAGCGCGACGTATTCCACGGACTCTGCGACGCCGTCGGCCCGGCGGGCGTAAGCGAGCGAGTTCGCGGGGCTGGTCCAGCGGTCTTCGGTGCCATGGACAATCAGGATCCGCCGGCCCGCCAGGGG
>DASWAW010000488.1:0-7292 GCA_036390955.1 Arthrobacter sp. | reverse complement strand
ACGGGCGATGCGCAGGTTCTCGGTGAGGGTCTCGGCGGAACCGTCCCACATGTGGGAGTTGAAGAGCGGGTTGCGGCCGGCCTTGACCTCGGCCTCGGAGGCTGCCAGCAGCGGCAGGACGAAGCCCTCGAGCTTGTCCTTGGGGCAGTGGTCCGTGTGGAGGGCGATGTTGACGCCGTAGTTCTTGGCGACTTCGCGGGCAAACGCGGCGAAGCCGAGCGAGCCGGCCACCATGTCCTTGGTGGAGGCGCCGGACCAGTAGGCGGCGCCGCCTGTGGAGACCTGGACGATGCCGTCGGATTCGGCCTCGGCGAAGCCGCGGAGGGCCGCGTTGAGGGTCTGGGAGGACGTGACGTTAACGGCGGGGAACGCGAAGCCACCCGTCTTGGCGCGGTCGATCATCTCGGAGTAGATCTCTGGGGTTGCAATGGGCATGCTGACTCCTAAAGTGAATTTCGTCTGCGGGCTGGGCTCACCCTGGAGTGAACCTCGTCGGCTAGGAACCATCCTAGCCATTCCTGCGCCCGGGCAGTGGTTCCGGTCACTCGTGCCTGTAATATCCGGCTCCGGCCGGGCGGCCTGCGGCCCGCTGGCAGCCCGGCCGCCCCTACCCCGGGAGCTGGTTGAAGACGTGGCGGCGGATCCAGGCGTGCATGGCGATGGCCGCGGCAGAGGCGGCGTTGATCGAGCGGGTGGAGCCGAACTGCTCGATCGACAGGGTGTCCACCGCCGCTTCGTGGACCTCGGGGGACAGCCCCGGGCCTTCCTGGCCGAACACCAGCACGCAGTCCCTGGGCAGTTCGTAGGTTTCCAGCGGGACGGAGTCCGGGAAGATGTCGATCCCGATGATCGCCAGCCCCTCCCCCTGCGCCCACTCCACGAAGTCCGCGACGGTCGGGTGGTGCCGGATGTGCTGGTACCGGTCGGTGACCATGGCCCCGCGGCGGTTCCACCGGCGTCGGCCGATGATGTGCACTTCTTTGGCCAGGAACGCGTTGGCGCTGCGCACCACGGTTCCGATGTTCATGTCGTGCTGCCAGTTTTCGATCGCGATGTGGAAGTTGTGCCGCTTGGCGTCCAGGTCCGCGACGATCGCGTCGTGCTTCCAGTAGCGGTACTTGTCCACGACGTTGCGGCGGTCCCCGTCCGCCAGGAGGTCCGGGTCCCAGTGGTTGCCCTCCGGCAGTTCGCCTTCCCAGGGGCCGACGCCGACCTCCGCCTTGGGCTCTGCCCCGGCCTCAGTCCCGGCCTCGGTCCCGGCAGCCGCCCCGGCCGACTTCCCGCCCTCTTTCGCGGTCGAAGTGCCGGAAAGGGTTTCGCTGGGTATCTCGGGTTCAGTCACGACTCAACATTAGACTGGGACTGGCATCGGCACATTATCGGCGGAGGACAGCATGGCGGAGCAGCAGGCAGACCACAGGGACGACGCGGACCAAGTGCGTTCAACAAAATCGGTATACCGCAGCGGCCAGGAGATTGAATGCTGGCTGACCGACATGGACGGTGTCCTGGTCCATGAAAACCAGCCGATCCCGGGCGCCGCTGAACTCATCCAGCGCTGGGTGGACACCTCCCGGCGCTTCCTCGTCCTGACCAACAACTCGATCTTCACCCCGCGGGACCTCGCCGCGCGGCTGAAGAGCTCGGGCCTGGAAATCCCGGAGGAGAACATCTGGACCTCGGCCCTGGCCACCGCCCAGTTCCTCAAGGACCAGGTCCGCGGCTCGGATTCGGGCAACCGCGCGTACACGATCGGTGAGGCGGGCCTCACGACGGCGCTGCACGAGGCCGGCTTTATCCTCACCGACCAGGACCCGGACTTCGTGGTGCTCGGCGAGACCCGCACCTACTCCTTTGAAGCGATCACCATGGCCATCCGGCTGATCCTGGGCGGCGCGCGGTTCATCGCCACCAACCCGGACGCCACCGGGCCCTCGAAGGACGGGCCGATGCCTGCCACCGGCGCCATCGCGGCGCTCATCACGAAGGCGACCGGCCGGGAGCCGTACATTGTGGGCAAGCCGAACCCGATGATGTTCCGCTCGGCCATGAACCAGATCGACGCGCATTCGGAAACCACCGCCATGATCGGTGACCGGATGGACACCGACATCATTGCCGGCATGGAAGCGGGCCTGCACACGGTGCTGGTGCTCAGCGGCATCACCCACAAGGACGACATCGCCGCGTACCCGTTCCGGCCCAACCAGATCCTGAACTCCGTGGCGGACCTGAAGAACCAGATCTGAGCCCTGTCCCCTAGAAGGCGGTTTTCCTGCCTCCGCCGGAGGGCAGCGGGAAGAGTTCGTCCTGCAGCTCCTCGATGACCGGCCGGTAGACGAACGGACTCCAGCCCGGGCTGGCGTGCGCCGGCCGGGCGCCGTCGGTCCGCAGTGAGTCGGAGGCCATGTTGTCCTTGTAAGTCAAGGACCAGGAGTCCTTGGCGCTCTCGTAGTCCACGGTCCGGTCGCGGGGGTTGCCGATAAAGGCCATCCGCGTCCCGCCGAGCTTTCCGGCGAAGCGGGTCGCGTCGTAGTGGTAGATGTAGGCGGACTCGGACTGGATCAGCACGCTGGAGGGCGCGATCGGCGAGAGCTGTTCCATGGTCTGGTCCAGGACCTGCCCCCAGCTGCGCTCGTCCTTGTTCAGCATCCGCTCGCCCAGTTCGTAGCCACCGCGGAGCACCGACGGGAACCGGAAGCCGCTCTCGTAAAGGAACACCACCCCCTCAAACCAGCTCTGGTCCAGGACGTCGTGCCTGCTGTACGGGGTGGAATCCAGCAGGACGAACGCCACCTCGATGCCATGCAGCTCCCGGAGCCGGGCGGCGACCTGGGTTGCCACCATTCCGCCGAAGCTGTGGCCGTAGAAATAGAACTTGTTGAGCTGCCGGGCGCGCGCGTGCTCGACGATGGCGATCACGATCTGGTCGATGTCGATGCCCACGTTGGAGTACCCGACGGCGGCGAGCTGGCCGCGCTTATTCAGCGCACCGCGCAGCGCGTTCAGGATCCACAGCGCCTCCTCCCAGCTTGTCTTGTAGCCGGGAAAAAGGAACCAGCTGGCGTTGGGGAAGTATTTCTCGGCAGTCTGGTCCGGCACCGTGAGGATCTTGTGGACGCGCCGTTCGGCCTGCACGCGCCGGGTGAACAGCATGTCGGCGGCCAGCACGGAGGCGGCACCCGTGCCGATCAGGAAACCCCGCCGGGAAAACCTCTTCAGTTCAGCGGCATGCCGGAGCATGCGGGCTTCGGCGTCGCCGGGCCCGCCCACAGCCTCAACTTCCGGCTCACTCGGCACATCTCTACCGTAGCCACGGAGGGACGCGGATAAGAAACTGCGCCGGATAACAGCTCGGCCACAGCCTGGCGGCCGTGTGTATGCCTAGACCGGTTCCGGTTCCCGGCCCGCCGCGGGGAGGCTGATTTGGAAGCCGCTGCCGCGCGGGAGGGCGCCGGCAGCGCCTGCGCGGCGGCTGATTTCAAGGCCGATTTCCTCATAGGTCGCGAGGAGCTGCGTGCGGGCCATGTCCGCCGGGTTGTCCAGCAGCCCGAACACGGAGTCACTGGCGGCCAGCAGTTCGTCGTCGGAGTAGACGTTCAGCGGCCGGGTTCCCGAGGTGTCAATGGACGCGGTGAAGTCCGTCGAAAGATCGAGGGACGGCAGCGCCGCGGCGGTAGTGTCAAAGTACGGGTTCAGCTCGAGGGAGACGCCGGCCGAGCTGGGCAGGGCCCCTGCCGTGTCGACGAGTGCTGCGGCACTGTCGATCGCGTTGAGGTCGTTGCGGAGCCCTGCGAGGGCGGCGGACTCCACGAAGGATGCGCGGCCCAGGTTGACCCGGACGTGTGAGGTGATGCCCATCCGGCGGACGCGGGAGAACAGCTGCATTAACGAGGGGCGGGAGAGCTGCGTGAGGCTTCCCCGGACGTCGATCCGGACCACATCCGAGGCGATGTCCAGCTTAACTTGAGCGTTCAACGAGTTGTCCATAGGTACTCCAAAAAAGGGTGTCTATGGCCGACGGCTCAACCTCACTCAGGGTATAGGCCGCCGGAGGTGCGCACAAGTCATATGGCGCTACCGGTTCAGCCTGCTTCCCGCCGCCCGGGTTCCTCGAAATGGGTGCGGGTCGCGGTGCCGCCCACGGACTGGACGAGGGACGCGGCAATGTCTCGCAGTTTGACGTTGCCGTTGCTGGATGCGTCGGTGAGGATCCTGACCGCTGTCTCCTGGTTGCAGCGGTTCTGCGCCATGACAATCCCGATGGCCATGTCGATCACCGTGCGGGATTCGAGCGTGGCCCGGAGGTTGGTGGCACTGTCGGTGTGCAGGGAGAAGCGGACGGCGAGCCGCAGCGCCTGGGAGATCTCGCGGGTGTAGCCGCGGGCCCGGGCGGCAACATCGCCGTCGAACTTGTGCGGCACGTCTGAATACAGGTTCAGTGCCGCCTGGGCTTCGCCCTGCAGGTGGAACGGCACGGAGAGCACCGAGCGCAGGCCGTGCGAGGCGACGGCACTGGCATAGTCCGGTCCCCAGCGGTCCTCATCAAACAGGTCCGGAACGTAGACTTCGCGTTCCTCTTGGGCCGCCGTCAGGCAAGGGCCCTGTGAGAGCGAGTACTGGATTTCGTCCACTTCGCGGGCGGAGTCGCTGCTCCAGCCGATGGTCGCGGCCTTGCGGTCCCGCAGCAGCGTGATGCCGCACAGGGCATCGTCGCCGGCCCCGGCCACCTGGTGGGCGGAAAACCGCGCGAGTTCATTGAGGAAGTCCTCGAAATCGGCGCTGTCCAGGATCAGGTTCTGGATCTGGTCAACGGTGCTGAGGGGGTCAGATCCGAGGATTTCTTCGGGTAGGAGCATGGCGCTTTGTCTCCGCAGGGGTGGGGTGGATATCTTGAAATGATAAATCACTGCCAATCCACCGTCCACACGCGTCCGCTGAGGGACGAACGGACTAGCTGAGGCCGAGTTCGTCTTTGCCGAATGCGAAGAGGTAGGGGACACCGGCTTCGGCCTCGATCTTTTCCTTGGCACCGGTGTCGCGGTCCACAATCACGGCGACGGCGACAACGTTGCCGCCGGCCTCGCGGACGCCTTCGACGGCGGTCAGCGCGGAGCCGCCGGTCGTGGACGTGTCTTCAAGCACCAGCACCTTGCGGCCCTCCACGGAGGGGCCTTCCACCTGGCGGCCCATGCCGTAGGACTTCTGCGCCTTGCGGACCACAAAAGCGTCCACGGGGCGTCCGGCGTCGACGGCGGTATGCATCACGGCGGTGCCCACCGGGTCGGCACCCATGGTGAGTCCGCCCGCGCATTCAAAGTCGATACCGGCGTCGTCCAGCAGCGCGAGCATGACCTGGCCGACGAGCCGGGACGCCTCGTGGTGCAGCGTGATCCGGCGCAGGTCGATGTAATAGTCGGCCTCAGCGCCGCTGGAGAGGATGACCTTGCCGCGGACGACGGCCAGCTCCTTGATCAGTTCGAGCAGGCGGGCACGGGCGGCAGCGGTGTCAGCTGCAGGGGCACTGTTGGCAGTCATGGGACCCAGTTTAGTGGCTGGGCGGGGCCGCGCCGCGCGCCGGGCCTTTGTCCTCTAGGCACCCCCGCCGGGCGGGAGTCCGATGGAACCATGACGGCAGGAACGGAACCCTCGACCCGCTGGCCCGCCATCCCCAAGGACATTGGCAGCTTCGGGGTCCGGCCGAACCTGGTGGATTATGACGCGGCATGTGCCGGCTTCTCCTGGGACGAAGCCCGCCACGAACTGTCCGGGCTGCCCGGGGGCCGCGGCGTCAACATCGCCTATGAGGCGGTGGACCGGCACGCCGCCGGGGGGCACGCCGGGTACGAGGCGCTGCGGTTCGTCCGGGCCGACGGCAGCACCCACTCGCTGACCTTCGCCGAACTGGCTGAGCAAACGAACCGCTTTGCCGGGGTGCTGCGCAGCCTCGGCATCGGCCGCGGCGAGCGCGTCTTCTCGCTCACCGGCCGGGGCCCGGCGCTCTACATCGCGGTGCTCGGCACCCTCAAGAACGCCAGCGTCTTCTGCCCACTCTTCTCGGCCTTCGGCCCCGAGCCGGTGCGGCAGCGGCTGCAGCTTGGTTCCGGCCGGGCCCTGGTCACCACCCGGACTCTCTACCGCAAAAAGATCGCACAGCTCCGCGGCTCGCTCCCGGAGCTCCAGCACGTCCTGCTGACCGACGCCGACGGCCACCCGGAGCCGGGGACACTGGACCTCGCCGCGCTCATGCGCGCCGCGCCGGCGGACACCGAAATCTCCGCGACCCAGGCCGAGGACATGGCCCTGCTGCACTTCACGTCCGGCACCACCGGGACCCCGAAGGGCGCCATCCATGTGCACGACGCCGTCACCGCCCACCACGCGACCGGCACCTCCGCGCTGGACCTGCACCCGGAGGATGTCTACTGGTGCACGGCCGACCCCGGCTGGGTTACCGGAACCTCCTACGGTGTGATCGCGCCGCTGACGCACGGGGTGACGACGATCGTGGACGAGGAGGAGATGGACGCGGACCGCTGGTACCGGATCCTCGCCGAACAGCACGTCACCGTCTGGTACACCGCCCCCACGGCCCTGCGGATGCTGATGAAGGCCGGGGCGGACCGCGCCCGGGGCCACGACCTCTCCGCCCTGCGCTTTGTCGCCAGCGTCGGCGAGCCGCTCAACCCGGAGGTCGTCGTCTGGGGCCAGCAGGCATTCGGCCAGCCCGTGCATGACAACTGGTGGCAGACCGAAACCGGCGGCATCATGATTTCCAACTACGCGGCCACGGAGATCCGCCCCGGCTCGATGGGCCGGCCGCTGCCGGGTGTCGAGGCCGGCATCGTGGCCCGTGATGCCCAGGACCGGCCGATCGTCCGCGACGGCGAGGCGGTCCTGGTGACGGAGCCGGACACCGTAGGCGAGCTGGCCCTGCGGCCGGGCTGGCCCTCCATGTTCCGCGGATACCTGCACGAGGAGGAGCGCTACCGGCGCTGCTTCCTGGGCGGCTGGTACCTCACCGGCGACCTGGCCAAGCGCGACGCCGACGGATACTACTGGTTCGTCGGACGCGGCGACGACGTCATCAAGTCCTCGGGGCATCTGATCGGCCCGTTCGAGGTGGAGAGCTCCCTGATGGAACACGAGGCCGTGGCCGAAGCCGGGGTGATCGGGGTCCCGGACCCGGTGGCCGGCGAGGTGGTCAAGGCCTTCGTGGAGCTGCGTCCCGGCTGGGAGCCCTCCGAGGAGCTGCAGCTGGAAATCATCGGTTTCGCCCGCAAGCGGCTTGG
>DASWAW010000487.1:0-1825 GCA_036390955.1 Arthrobacter sp. | reverse complement strand
CAAAGTCTAAACTGGCCCAATGACTACAGCAGCTACTCCGTCCGTTGGACTGGTCGGTTGGCGTGGCATGGTCGGTTCCGTCCTGATGCAGCGCATGCAGGACGAGGGCGACTTCGCCAACATCAACCCGGTATTTTTCTCCACCTCAAACGCGGGGGGTGCGGCTCCGGCGTTCGCTGAGGGGGCCGGCAAGCTCGAGGACGCGTTCGACGTCGAGGCCCTGGCGAAGCTGCCGATTGTCGTGACCGCCCAGGGCGGCGATTACACCAAGCAGGTGCACGGGGAGCTGCGCAGCCGCGGCTGGGACGGCCTCTGGATCGATGCCGCGTCCACCCTGCGGATGAATGACGATTCGATCATCGTGCTGGACCCGATCAACCGCGACGTCATCGACGCCGGCCTCTCCGGCGGTGTGAAGGATTTCATCGGCGGCAACTGCACGGTCTCGTGCATGCTGATGGGCCTCGGCGGGCTGTTCAAGAACGGCCTCGTCGAGTGGGGCACCTCCATGACCTACCAGGCCGCTTCCGGCGGCGGCGCCCGGCACATGCGTGAACTGCTGAACCAGTTCGGGACCCTCAACGCCGAGGTCAGCAGCGAACTGAACGACCCGGCGTCGGCCATCCTGGAGATCGACCGGAAGGTCCTGGCCCACCAGCGCACCGACATCGACGCCACCCAGTTCGGCGTCCCGCTAGCCGGATCTTTGATCCCCTGGATCGACGCGGACCTCGGCAACGGCCAGTCCAAGGAGGAGTGGAAGGCCGGGGTGGAGACCAACAAGATCCTCGGCACCTCCGGCGACCAGCACATCATCATGGACGGGCTGTGCATCCGGATCGGCGCCATGCGCTCGCACTCCCAGGCGCTCACGCTCAAGCTCCGCGAGGACCTTTCCGTCGCCGAGATCGAGAAGCTCATCGATGCGGACAACGAGTGGGCCAAGGTGGTGCCCAACTCCAAGGACGCATCCATGGCCGAGCTCACCCCCGTGGCGGCCTCCGGCACCCTGGACATCCCGGTCGGCCGCATCCGCAAGCTGGAGATGGGCCCGCAGTACATCAGCGCGTTCACCGTCGGCGACCAGCTCCTCTGGGGGGCGGCCGAACCGCTGCGCCGCATGCTTAAGATCGCGACCGGCACCCTCTAGGACACAGCCCCACCCGGGCGTGACGGCGCCGGTTCAGGCGCCGAGGAATCTCCGGTATTTCGCGGCCTGCAGCTCAAAGGACTTTTGGGCGGCAGGCCGCAGCCCGTTAACCTCGTCGAACGGCTCAGGCACGACGACGGCGGCCCGGCCGTTGCGGGACACGTCCCAGGTGCCGACGATCTGGCCGCCGGCAACAATGGTCCGGCGGAAGACGCCGTTGCCGCCCGGCACGATCTTGTTCGCATGCTCCGGCGGCAACACGAGCGACCGGTCCGTGTAGCCAAGCACGAACTCATCGAAGCCGGGCAGTGCCAGCACCAGACGCGCTGCGGGGACGCCCTCGTCGAGCAGCGCCGCCGTCTCCGGGGAGAGCCAGTAAGCGGTCCCCTCGAACGTCACCTCCACCAGCTGGTCCTTCACGCCGGCCAGGGCGGCGCGGACCTCCGTCAGCGGAAGGCCGGCCCACCAGGCAAAGTCACGCTCCGTGGCGGGACCGTGGCTGCGCAGGTAGCGCAGCAGCCACTCGGCAATGCCTGCCGCCCGGTCCAGGGTCCGCGACTCGGTGATCCAGTCGTCGAAGGCCACCACCAGCTGCTGGTTGCCGGCCAGCGGGCCCTGCACCAGCCAGGCCCGCTGGCACAGGATCCCCAGCAGGTGGATGCCGCGCTGGCCGGC
>DASWAW010000486.1:0-7557 GCA_036390955.1 Arthrobacter sp. | reverse complement strand
GGTCCAGTCCTGGATCAGGCGGACCAGCGCATCGTAGATGGCGGTGTCGCCGTGCGGGTGGTACTGGCCCATGACCTCGCCGACCACACGGGCGCACTTGTTGAAGGACCGCTCCGGGCGGTAGCCGCCGTCGAACATCGCATACAGCACCCGGTGGTGGACGGGCTTAAGCCCGTCGCGGACGTCCGGAAGGGCTCGCCCCACGATCACGGCCATCGCGTAATCGAGGTAGGAGCGCTGCATTTCCGTCTGCAGATCCACCTGCTCGACGCGGTCGGTCAGGACATCGGTGTCAAGGACGGTGCCCTCAATAATGGGCTCAGCATCGGCCGGTCCGGCCGGAACTTCTGGTGTTTCGTCACTCATTGTCTATATTTTCCGTTTCAGGTATATATCGGTCCGGGAATATTCAGGGCGCGTTGCGGCCGCTAAATATCGAGGAACCGAACGTCCTTGGCGTTCTGCTGAATGAAGTTTCGGCGGGATTCGACGTCTTCGCCCATGAGGGTGGAGAAGGTCTGGTCCGCGGCGAGGGCGTCGTCCATGGTGACCTGCAGCAGGGTGCGGTGGTCAGGATCCATGGTGGTGTCCCACAGTTCGGTGTAGTCCATTTCGCCGAGGCCCTTGTAGCGCTGGATGCCGTTGTCCTTGGGGATGCGGCGGCCGGCGGCCTGGCCGGACAGCAGCCGCGCATCCCGTTCCCGGTCGCTGTAGACGTAGTCGTGCGGGGCGTTGGACCATTTGATCCGGTAAAGCGGCGGCTGCGCGAGATAGACATAGCCGTTCTCGATCAGCGGGCGCATGTAGCGGAACAGCAGGGTCATCAGCAGCGTGGTGATGTGCTGACCATCGACGTCGGCGTCGGCCATCAGAACGATCTTGTGATAGCGCAGTTTGCTCAGATCGAAGTCCTCGCCGATCCCGGTGCCGAACGCCGTGATCATGGACTGGACCTCGGCGTTGCCCAGGGCCTTGTCCAGCCGTGCACGCTCCACGTTCAGGATCTTGCCGCGCAGCGGAAGGATGGCCTGGGTCTCCGGGTTGCGGCCGCGCTTGGCGGAGCCGCCGGCGGAGTCGCCCTCCACGATGTAGACCTCGCACTTCTCCGGATTCTTCGAGGAGCAGTCGGAGAGTTTGCCGGGCATGCCGAAGGATTCCAGCGGGCTCTTGCGGCGGGCGTTGTCGCGGGCTTTGCGCGCAGCCATCCGGGCCTGGGCGGCGGAAATCGCCTTGCGGATGACATCGCGGGCCGGGCCGGGGTTCCGTTCCAGCCAGTCGCCGAGTCCGTCCGTGACAACCCGCTGGACGAAGCCCTTGACCTCGGAGTTACCGAGCTTGGTCTTGGTCTGGCCCTCGAACTGCGGTTCGGCGAGTTTGACCGAAATGACGGCGGTCAGGCCTTCACGGATGTCGTCACCGGTGAGGTTGTCATCCTTTTCCTTGATGATGCTCTTCTCCCGCGCATAGCGGTTGATGAGCGAGGTCATCGCGGCGCGGAAGCCCTCTTCGTGGGTGCCGCCCTCATGGGTATTGATGGTGTTGGCGTAGGTGTGGACGCTCTCCGAGTACGCGTTGGTCCACTGCATCGCCATTTCCAGAGCGATGTGCCGTTCGGTGTCCTCTGTTTCGAAGGCGATGACGTCCTCGTGGACCACATCGACCTTCTTGCCGGAGTTCAGGTGCTTCACGTAGTCCAGCAGGCCGTCGTCGTACTGGTACACCACGGTGTGGAACTCGGCCGGGACTTCCCCTTCGGTCGGGACAGCGTCGAGATCCAGGTCCCCGTCCTCGGACGGTTCCTCCGCGGCACGCCGTTCATCGGTGAGCGTGATGCGCAGCCCCTTGTTCAGGAAAGCCATCTGCTGGAAGCGGGCGCGGAGCGTTTCGAAATCGAACTCCGTGGACTCGAAGATGCCCGCATCCGGGTAGAACGTCTGGGTGGTGCCGGTTTCGTCGGTTTCTTCGCCCTGGATCAGGCCGCCCTGTGGCTTGCCGCCGTCGGCGAAGGACATCCGCCAGACGTGGCCCTGCCGGCGGACCTCGGTGTCCACGCGGCTCGAAAGTGCGTTGACGACGGAGATACCCACACCGTGCAGTCCGCCGGACACCGCGTAACCGCCGCCGCCGAACTTGCCGCCGGCGTGCAGGATGGTCATTACGACCTCCACGGTGGGCTTGTGCTCCGTCGGGTGCATGTCGACCGGGATGCCGCGGCCGTTGTCGACCACCTTGACCCCGCCGTCGGCCTGGAGAACTATTTCAATGTGGGTGCAGTACCCGGCGAGGGCCTCGTCGACCGAGTTATCCACGACTTCATAGACCAGGTGGTGCAAACCACGAGGTCCGGTGGAGCCGATGTACATGCCGGGACGTTTCCGGACAGCTTCCAGGCCCTCGAGCACCGTGATGTCGCTGGCGCCGTAGCCGTGGGCTGTTGCTGTTCCCGACGGGGTGTCCGCCGCCGCAACCGTTGCTGGTTCCACTGCCGGGATCTCTGCATTGTCGTTAGCCACAGGCGCTTTCGACTCCTCTTTTTCGTTAAAGGCCGGCCGTTGCCCTTTCCCGGAGGAAACAGCCACTGCCAACGGGCACGTCACTGATGACACCGGATGTGCTGCTGGCTTGAGGATCCGTCTACCGCACGCGGATATTGCGTCGGAAACGGACTCAGTCAACGTTTCACCGGCGCCCAGTTATCTACCACGATTCTAGCGTGTTATAGGGGCTAAACCCGCATTCCAGGGCGCCAAACGGGAAGGAAAGTGCCGCTGGGAGGCCACCGGCTCCACCTGCAAGGCCCTGGGAGTACCGGGCTGGGGTGCCTATACGACTCCGGGGCGCCTGAGCGCCCTACACGCCGTTTGCGGTTTTTTCAAGAGTTTTGCAAGGAGTGCTTCAGATCTGGCCGTCCGGCCGGTGCGTGAGCTATCCGTAGGTGTCCCGCGGCCCGCGGCCGTTGACGGTCCGGCCGCCCTTGCGCCAGCTCGGTGCCGCGGGTCCCAGGACCTGGATCTTGGTCACGACGCCGTCACCGAGTTCGGTGCGGAACTTATCCAGCAGACTGATGCTCAGCAGCCGCAGCTGCGTGGCCCAGGCGGTGGAATCACAGCGGACGTGCAAGGTGGTGTCGGTGAAACTCTCCGGGGTGCAGTGCGCGGAAATCTCCGGTCCCACCAGCGTTGCCCACTCGGCCATCACCGAGCCGACGGCCACGGGCGAACTCCAGCCGCGCTCGGCCACGAGGCGGCCCACAACCTTGCCGAGGCCCATCGGGTCCCGGCCGGTGCCGTGGAATTGTCCGAATCCGCGGGTGGCCCCGGAACTGCGGCCGGGTTTTTTCGGTGAGCTGCCGGGCCGCGGCGGGGCCTTGCGCCGGATTTCTCCGCGGGATGCTGCCGCGTCGCGCATCCTGTTCAGGGCCGACTGGGCAGCGTCGATGTCATCCGGATCGCGGCCCGGTTGCAGGCCGCCGTCGGTATCCTTATTCATCGATTTTCCCGCTCATCGATTCCTCCCGGGATGACCTTCACCCGCCGCCCTGACAGTTCCACCGGGATATCATCCTCGACGGCGGCGGTCACGAGCACCTGCTCGGCGCCGGATACTATTGCGGCCAGTTTACGCCGCCGCTGGACGTCAAGTTCGGCAAAAACGTCGTCCAGGATCAGGATCGGGGCGGATCCTCCGGTGCGGGCATCATCAAGCATGACATAGTACGAGGCCAGGCGCAGGGACAGGCACATGGACCAGGTTTCGCCGTGCGAGGCATAGCCCTTGGCGGGCGCCGTCCCCAGGACCAGTTCCAGTTCGTCGCGGTGCGGGCCCACGAGGGAGATCCCGCGGTCAAGTTCCTTGCGCCGTGACGCGGCAAAAGCCTGGACATAACGTTCGGTGAGCTCGTCGACGGACAGAAGACGCAGGTCCTCTTCCGGCCCGGTGCTTTCCGCGCCGTTGCCGGACATGGGGCCGGCAGCGGCGCCCGCAACGTCGTCCTCCAACGCACCCTGCAGCGTGGAACGGTAAATGGCCCCCGCCTCCTTGGACCCGTCGGTGAGCTGCGCGTAGGCGTTCTTCAGGTGGGGCCGGAGCCGTTCCACCAGTTCCAGCCGCGCGTGCAGGAGCTCGGCTCCGGCGCGGGCCATGTGCTGGTCCCAGACATCCAGGGTGGCCTCGTGGCCGCTGGAGAATTTTCCGGCGCGGGCCGATTTCAGCAGAGCGTTGCGTTGCTTCAGTACCCGGTCGTAGTCGCTGCGGGTGGCGGCGTGCCGCGGAATGAGGCTGACCAGGAGCTCATCCAAGAAGCGGCGCCTGCTGGACGGATCGCCCTTGACCAGGGCCAGATCCTCCGGGGCGAAAAGTACCGTCTGGCAGATACCCAGGATGTCCCGGGCCCGGATCGGATTGGAGCGGTTGATCCGGGCGCGGTTGGCGCGGGTGCTGTTGATTTCCAGTTCGAGCACGGTCGACTGCTCGCCGCGGACCAGTTTGGCGCGGATCATGGCCCGTTCGGTGCCGAATCGCAGCAGCGGCGCATCCGAACTGACCCGGTGGGAGCTGAGCGTGGCCAGGTAGCCGATGGCTTCCATCAGGTTGGTCTTGCCGATGCCGTTCGAGCCGACCAGCACCGTCACGCCGGGCTCGAGGCTCAGTTCCACCTGGGCGTAGCTGCGGAAATCTGTGAGCGAGAGTTGTTCTAGGTACACGCCGGGATCAGGATTTCAGGGCAGGACTATTTGGCCGGACGGGTCGCATGTCCGCCGAACTGGTTGCGCAGCGCGGAAACCATCTTCATTGCCGGCGAGTTGTCCTCGCGGGAGGAGAAGCGTGCGAAGAGTGCTGCCGTGATGGCCGGGGCCGGCACGGCATTGGCGATGGCCTCCTCCACGGTCCAGCGGCCCTCACCGGAATCCTCGACGTAATCGTCGATCGAGGCCAGGCCGGGATCCTCGTCAAGGGCCTTGACCATGAGGTCCAGCAGCCAGGACCGCACGACGGTTCCCTTCTGCCAGGCGCGGAAGGTGCCGGGAAGGTCGGTGACGATGTCCTTGGCGGCAAGGAGTTCGTAGCCTTCGGCATAGGCCTGCATGAGCCCGTACTCGATGCCGTTGTGAACCATTTTGGCGTAGTGGCCGGCGCCGATGCCGCCAACGTGGACGAAACTGTCGGCGCGGTCGCCCTCGGGACGAAGCACATCGAAGACAGGCATAGCCTGTTCAATGTCCGCGGCGTCGCCACCGGCCATCAGGCCGTAGCCGTTCTGAAGGCCCCAGACTCCGCCGGAAACCCCGCAATCGGCGAACCGGATGCCTTTTTCGGCCAGCGCTGCACCGTGCTTCTGGTCCTCGGTGTAGCGGGAGTTTCCGCCATCGATCACCAGGTCGCCGGCATCGAGCTTGGTGCCCAGTTCGGTGATCACGGCGTCGGTAATCTCGCCGGACGGGACCATCACCCACAGCAGGCGCGGAGCGGGCAGGGCGGCGATGAGTTCATCCACACTCGCGACGTCGGTGACGTCCGGGTTGCGGTCAAAACCGGTGACTTCGATTCCACCCTTGCGCAGCCGTTCGCGCATGTTGAAACCCATTTTTCCAAGCCCGATCAGTCCGATGTGCACGGTATGAACTCTCTTCTGCGATGGGGGTTTCGGGTGGTGGCGGCAGCCAGATGGCTGGCGGCCGGCGCCGGCTGGAGGGCTCCGGCCTGCACCTGCTGTCAGCTAGTTGGGCAGCCGGACGGGCATAACCAGGTAGCGGTAATCGCCCTGATCCTCGCCGTCGGCGTCGTTCTGGGCGGTGATCATGGCGGGTTTGGGCGCACTGGTGAAGGAGAAGCGCACAAACTTGGTCTCGATGACGGTCAGTCCCTCGATCAGGTAGTGCGGGTTGAACGCGACGGTGATGTCCTCGCCGGTGAGGTTGGCTTCCAGCTCTTCGGATGCCTGGGCATCCTCGCCGGTTCCGGCGTCGAGGTGCAGCTGGCCCTGGGTGAAGGCAAGCCGGACCGGGGTGTTGCGTTCCGCCACGAGTGAGACGCGCCGTACAGCTTCGACGAGTTCCGAGGTCTGA
Organism: Arthrobacter sp.; assembly: GCA_036390955.1. Classification (GTDB taxonomy): domain Bacteria; phylum Actinomycetota; class Actinomycetes; order Actinomycetales; family Micrococcaceae; genus Arthrobacter. The sequence goes on along the minus strand of DASWAW010000486.1, from coordinate 1,492 downwards.
ACGGTCGCGTGGATCGGGGTGGATTCAGGGAAGAGTGAGCGGATTTTGGGGTAGTCGCCATCCACCAGCAGCGAGGTGGTGGTGCGGCCGCCGCTTTCGAATCCAATGAGCCGGCTGTCGTCGTCGGCGAGGGCCAGGTGGATGTCGCCGCTTCCGCCGAGGGTCTTGGCTACTTCGTTGAGAGTTTTTGCCTTCACCAGTGCGCTGGTGGAGATGCCGGGAGTGACTGGCTTCCACGGCACTTCCCGCATGGCCAGCCGGTAGCGGTCGGTGGCCAGCAAGGTGATGAGGTCGTCCTCGATCTCCATCCGCACGCCGGTCAGGATCGGCAGGGTGTCGTCCTTGCTGGCCGCGATGATCACCTGGGAAACAGCCTGGGCGAACGCGTCGCCCGGAACCGTACCGCTGATCGGGGGCAGTGCCGGCAGTGGCGGGTATTCGGCTTCAGGCATGGTGGCCAGGTGGAAGCTGCTCCGACGGCAGCTGAGCGTGACTTTGTTGCCGTCGGTTTCGATCTCGACCGGTGCGGACGGCAGGCTGCGGCAGATGTCAGCAAGCAGGCGTCCCGACACCAGAATCGTGCCTTCGGTGGTGATGTCGGCGGGGATTTCGAGCCTGGCGGAGGTCTCGTAGTCAAAGCTCGAGAGGCTGACGGTGCCGGCTTCAGCCTTGAGGAGCAGGCCGGAAAGTACGGGTACTGGCGGCCGCGGAGACAACGACCGGGCGGTCCAAGTCACGGCTTCTGCCAGGACGTCCCGTTCGACTCTGAACTTCACGGAAGGGTGCCGCCTTTCATTGCTGCTGTCATCGCTGGTGGCCGGGCCACCGGCCCGGCAGGGAATCACAAAAGATGTCCAGGACGGACACACTGCAGACAGCTTAGCCGCAAGAAGTGTGATTCTCCCATCCCCGGGTTACATCCATGTGGTTCGGCCGGGCCGGCCAGGTGCCGGTTTCCGGCCGGGGTCCGGGACGGTCCTGGCGGCGGGTGGGGTCCGGAACGAAGTTGTTATTTGAGGGAATTTCATTTTCTAGGGATTAGTAGTGTTAATAACTGCTGTGGATACTGTGGATAACCCTGTTTGGCGGTGCGATCCCGGGGTTAAGCCCTGTTCATGGACTGTGGGTGGAGCAGGTTTTAAACAGGGTGTGGATGGGGATAACATTTTTGCCCGCACCGCTGATCCACAGGCGCCTTAAGGGTTTTAAGCCCATTAACCACGGTTGTCCCCTTAACTATCCACAGGCTTGTCCACAGGTGCCTGTTAATAAGGTAAGAGTGCGCGGACGGGCAGCTCAGGAATTACGCTGCTGCTGCTTGATCCGGTTGGTCAGTTCGGTCACCTGGTTGTAGATCACTCGGCGCTCGGCCATCAGCTCACGGATCTTGCGGTCCGCGTGGATGACAGTGGTGTGGTCGCGGCCGCCGAGCTCCTGCCCGATCTTGGGAAGGGACATGTCCGTGAGCTCGCGGCACAGGTACATGGCGATC
>DASWAW010000485.1:0-2404 GCA_036390955.1 Arthrobacter sp. | reverse complement strand
AAGAGGCTGTCAACGGCTTCCTGAAGCATGCGCTTCTCGTTGTTGACGATGATCTCCGGGGCACCGAGATCAAGCAGGCGCTTGAGGCGGTTGTTGCGGTTGATCACGCGGCGGTAGAGGTCGTTGAGGTCGGAGGTCGCGAAGCGGCCACCATCCAGCTGGACCATCGGGCGCAGTTCCGGCGGGATCACCGGGACGGCGTCCAGCACCATGCCGAGCGGGCTGTTGTTGGTCGTCAGGAACGCGTTGACCACCTTGAGCCGCTTCAGGGCGCGGGTCTTGCGCTGGCCCTTGCCGTTGGCAATGATGTCGCGGAGCATGTCCGACTCGGCCTGCATGTCGAAGTTCTCAAGACGCTTCTTGATCGCTTCGGCACCCATGGAGCCTTCGAAGTACATGCCGTAGCGGTCGCGCAGTTCGCGGTACAGGCCTTCGTCACCTTCAAGGTCAGCGACCTTGAGGTTCTTGAAGCGGTCCCAGACCTGCTCGAGGCGCTCGATTTCAGCATCCGCGCGCTTGCGGACGTTAGCCATCTGGCGGTCAGCGGAGTCGCGGGCCTTCTTCTTGTCGGCAGCCTTGGCGCCTTCGCCTTCGAGACGGGCAAGCTCGTTCTCGAGGTCGCGGGCGATCGTGGCGATGTCCGAGTCGCGGTTGTCGATGAGCTGCTTCTTCTCGATGTCGTGCTCGACCTGGAGGTTGGGCAGTTCTTCGTGGCGGCTGTCGGCGTCGACGCTCGTGATCATGTAGGCGGCGAAGTAGATGACCTTTTCGAGGTCCTTCGGTGCCAGGTCAAGGAGGTAGCCCAGGCGGGACGGAACACCCTTGAAGTACCAGATGTGCGTGACCGGGGCGGCCAGCTCGATGTGGCCCATGCGCTCACGGCGGACCTTTGCGCGGGTGACCTCAACGCCACACCGCTCGCAGATGATGCCCTTGAAGCGCACGCGCTTGTACTTACCGCAGTAGCACTCCCAGTCGCGGGACGGGCCGAAGATCTTCTCGCAGAAGAGGCCGTCCTTCTCAGGCTTGAGCGTGCGGTAGTTGATGGTTTCCGGCTTCTTAACCTCGCCGTAAGACCAGCCACGGATGTCTTCCGCGGTGGCGAGGCCGATCTGCATGAGGCCGAAGGAGGATTCGCTGGACATATGGTCCCTGTTCTCTCTTGTTCTCTAAATTCTGAAGTCTTGGGTTACGGGAAGAGGGAGGGGCGTACGGGGAAAAGACAGCGCGGCGGGGCCGCTTGCTTTTCCCCGTACCCCGCCTGCTAAACCTCTTCTACGGAACTGGGCTCTGCACGAGACAGATCGATGCCCAGTTCTTCCGCAGCCGTGAAGACTGCGTCATCAGAGTCACGCATTTCAATTGTGGTTCCGTCCGTGGAAAGAACTTCCACGTTCAGGCACAGCGACTGCATTTCCTTGATCAAGACCTTGAAGGACTCAGGAACGCCCGGCTCCGGGATGTTCTCGCCCTTGACGATGGCTTCGTAGACCTTCACACGACCATGGATGTCATCCGACTTGATCGTGAGGAGCTCCTGGAGCGTGTAGGCGGCGCCGTAAGCTTCGAGCGCCCACACTTCCATTTCACCGAAGCGCTGGCCGCCGAACTGTGCCTTACCACCCAGCGGCTGCTGCGTGATCATGGAGTACGGGCCGGTGGAGCGCGCGTGGATCTTGTCGTCCACCAGGTGGTGGAGCTTCAGGATGTACATGTAGCCGACCGAGATCGGATCCGGGAAGGGCTCGCCGGAGCGGCCGTCGAACAGCCGGGTCTTGCCTGAGGAGTTGATCAGGCGGACACCGTCGCGGGTGACGTTGGTGGAGTCGAGGAGACCAGTGATTTCCTCTTCACGCGCACCGTCGAAGACCGGCGTTGCAACAGTGGTCGAGCCACTCTCGCGCGGCAGGTTCGGCAGCTGCTTGACCCACTCGGGCTCGCCCTCGATCTTCCAGCCGGTCTTGGCAACCCAGCCGAGGTGCGTTTCCAGCACCTGGCCGACGTTCATACGGCCCGGAACACCCAGCGGGTTCAGGACGATATCAACGGGGGTACCGTCGGCAAGGAAGGGCATGTCCTCGATCGGGAGGATCTTGGAGATAACGCCCTTGTTGCCGTGACGGCCGGCGAGCTTGTCGCCGTCGGTGATCTTGCGCTTGGCGGCGACGTAGACGCGGACCAGCTGGTTGACGCCCGGGGGCAGCTCGTCGTCGTTGTCGCGGTCGAAGACGCGGACGCCGATAACGGTGCCGGACTCGCCGTGCGGAACCTTCAGGGAGGTGTCGCGCACTTCGCGGGACTTCTCACCGAAGATGGCGCGCAGCAGGCGCTCTTCCGGGGTCAGCTCGGTCTCGCCCTTGGGCGTGACCTTTCCGACCAGGATGTCGCCGGCTTCGACCTCGGC
>DASWAW010000484.1:0-2939 GCA_036390955.1 Arthrobacter sp. | reverse complement strand
AAGGCCACTGACCTGCTTGGTGGCCGAGTCGACTACGTCGTCAAGCCCAACGGCGGCAACAATGCCGGGCACACCGTCGTCGTAGGCGGTGAGAAGTATGAGCTCAAGCTCCTTCCGGCCGGCATCCTGAGCCCCAACGCGGTTCCGATTATCGGCAACGGCTGCGTGGTGAACCTCGAGGCGCTGTTCCAGGAGATCGACGGACTGGAAGCGCGCGGGGCGGACACCTCGAAGCTGCGGGTCTCCGCCAACGCCCACCTCGTCGCGCCCTACCACCAGGTCCTGGACAAGGTCACCGAGCGGTTCCTCGGCTCCCGGGCCATCGGCACCACCGGTCGCGGCATCGGCCCGGCCTACATGGACAAGGTGGCCCGCCTCGGCATCCGCGTCCAGGACGTCTTTGACGCCTCCATCCTGCGCCAGAAGGTCGAAGGGTCGCTGCGCCAGAAGAACGAACTCCTGGTCAAGGTCTACAACCGCCGCGACATCGAGGTGGATGAGATCGTGGAGTACTTCCTGTCCTTCGCCGAGCGCCTCCGCCCGCTGGTCATCGACAGCACGTATGTCCTGAACACCGCACTGGACGAGGGCAAGGTGGTCCTCATGGAGGGCGGCCAGGCCACGTTCCTCGACGTCGACCACGGCACGTACCCGTTCGTGACCTCCTCGAACCCGACCGCCGGCGGCGCCTCCGTGGGCTCCGGCATCGGGCCCACCCGGATCTCGCGCTCCATCGGCATCATCAAGGCGTACACCACGCGTGTGGGCGCCGGACCGTTCCCCACGGAACTGTTCGACGAGATGGGCATGTACCTGCAGAAGACCGGCGGCGAGTTCGGCGTCAACACCGGCCGGCCGCGGCGCTGCGGCTGGTACGACGCCGTGTTGGCCCGCCACGCCTCCCGGGTCAACGGCTTCACGGACTACTTCGTCACCAAGCTGGACGTGCTCACGGGCATCGAGCAGATCCCCGTCTGCGTGGCCTACGACGTCGACGGCGTCCGGCACGACGAAATGCCGATGACGCAGACCGAGTTCCACCACGCCAAGCCGATCTTCGAGTACTTCGAGGGCTGGACCGAGGACATCACCGGCGCCCGCACCCTGGAAGACCTCCCGGAGAACGCCAAGAATTACGTGCTGGCCCTCGAGAAGCTCTCCGGCACGCGGTTCTCCGCGATCGGTGTCGGCCCGGACCGTGACCAGACGATCGTGATCAACGATTTGATCAACGACTAACGCTTCAACAATTGAGGTACGACGGCGGCGGGTCACCTGGAAAGGTAGCCCGCCGCTGTCGTCGTTAGTCGTGGTCCCCGGTGATTCCCGGCAGTCCGGCCCGCACCGGATTCCCGGAGATATTGACCCCGAATCGTGTCCGAGCCACGATGAGAGAAGTAGTACTCCCGACACATCGTTGGCCCCGATTGCAGAGCCTTGGGCAGCGGCCCGGGAAGACAGCCGGGGAAGCCACACGAAAGGACGCGACATGAGCGACACGCCTGGCGCGGAACGTCGCCACAGCGAGGCTCCGGCTGAAGGGGATCCGACCGCCGACGTGTCGGAGATCCGGCTCCATTCCCAGGAACCGGCCGAGGGCGCAGATTTCGTCGAAGCCGCACCCGGCACGCCACCGACCCCCGGAACAGCAGGGGTCGAAAACGCGGGCCGGGCCCAGGAACCTTAGGCCAGGACCTGCCGCTTGGAGGAAATGACGCCCGTGTCGAATCCGGCCAGGTGCAGGCCGCCATGGAAACGGGCATGCTCAATCTTCACGCAGCGGTCCATCACGACGTCGAGCCCGGCAGCTTCCGCTTCCTTGGCCACGTCCTCGTGCCAGGAGCCGAGCTGCAGCCACAGCGTCTTGGCGCCTGCCGCGATGGCCTCGTCCAGGACACCCGGCAGGTCGTCGTGCTTGCGGAAGACGTCCACGATGTCCGGGCTCTCCGGCAGGTCCGCCAGCGAGGCGTACGTCGGCTCGCCCAGGATCTCCTTCACCACGGGGTTCACGAAATACACCTTGTAGCGCGTGGAGGACTGCAGGTAGGTGGCCACAAAGTAGCTCGCCCGGGACGGCTTGTCCGAGGCGCCCACAATCGCGATCGACTTCGCCTGCCGCAGCAGGTTCAACCGCTCCGGAGCGGACGGGCCGGTCCAGGTTCGGGTTTCTTCGCTGCTCATGACAGTGCTCCGATCGTGCAGGTGTCGGACGTATCCGAGGCTGCCTCGCCGACGGAGGCCAGGTCCAGGGCCTGGTCCAGGTCCCAGAGGATGTCCTCGATGTCTTCCAGGCCGATCGAAATCCGGATCAGGTCCTCGGGGATACCGGCGGACTCGAGCTGCTCGGGGCTGAGCTGCTGGTGGGTCGTGGAGCCGGGGTGGATCACCAGGGTCCGGGAGTCGCCGACGTTGGCCAGATGCGAGGCCAGCTGCAGGGACTCGATGAACTTCTGCCCGGCGGCGCGGCCTCCCTTCACCCCGAACGAGAACACCGAACCCGGTCCCAGCGGCAGGTACTTTTTCGCCCGGTCGTAGTGCGGGTGCGAGGGCAGGCCGGAGAAGTTCACGTAAGCCACCCTCTCGTCGGCTTCGAGCCATTCCGCCACGGCCTGGGCGTTCTTGAGGTGTTCGTCGAGGCGCTGCGGGAGCGTCTCGACGCCCTGCAGCAGCTGGAAGGCAGACATCGGCGACAATGCGGGCCCGATGTCGCGCAGCTGCTCGCAGCGGAGCTTGGTCAGGAAGCCGTATTCACCGAAGTTTCCCCACCAGGAGACGTTGCCGTAGGAGGCCACCGGTTCGGTCATCGTGGGGAACTTGCCGTTGCCCCAGTTGAAGCGCCCGCTTTCGACGATCACGCCGCCCAGTGTGGTGCCGTGCCCGCCGAGGAACTTGGTGGCCGAGTGGATCACGATGTCGGCCCCGTGTTCGATCGGCCGCAC
>DASWAW010000483.1:0-4344 GCA_036390955.1 Arthrobacter sp. | reverse complement strand
CCGCCGAGGACTCGCCGGTGCCGCAGTTGCTGCCGGCGGCGTCAGGCCCCGGCGGCCACGCGGAGGGCGGAGACGGCGACGAGCAGGGCCAGAACCAGCACCAGGCCGCCGGCCTGCAGCAGCCCCTGCCGCGGGCCGCGGGGCGTGTACACAATCACGGCGGCACACAAGGCACCGGTGATGGCGCCGCCAAGGTGGGCCTGCCAGGCAATAGAGGGGACCATGAAGCCGATGACTCCGTTGATGATGACCAACACCCAGAGTTGCCTGGTATCGCCGCCGCGGCGGCGCTGGACCACCAGCATCGCGCCGAAAAGACCGAAAATAGCGCCCGAGGCGCCCACGACGCCGCTCAGGGGCTGGCCCGGGACATACCCCGGAGTCAGCAGGAGATAGCCGACGGATCCGCCAAGGGCGGACAGCAAATAGACCGCCAGAAAGCGGATGCGGCCCAGGAGAGGCTCGAGTGCCTGGCCGAATATCCACAGCATGTACATGTTGAGCACAATATGGAGGATGAAGCCCTGGGAATGGAGGAAGGCTGACGTCACCATCCGCCACGGTTCGAAGACCCCGTACTCCGGGGTGGCATAGACGGTGGCAAACGCCAGGTTCTGATAGATCAGGTCGCCGGGGACGATCCATTGGAGGGCAAAGACCAGGGCGCAGAGCCCGATGATGAAGTAGGTGACCAGGGGCTTGCCGGTGGTCACGGCACCGCCGTAGACGGTCTTGACGTCCGGCGTCGTGCGTTTTGTTTCGTTGACACAGTCAACGCACTGGAATCCGACGGCGGCCGCCCGCTGGCAGTCGGGGCACGCAGGGCGCCCGCAGCGCTGGCAGCGCACATAGGCGGGCCGGTCCGGGTGCCGGGGGCACACCGGAATCTGCGCGGACGGCTCTGCCGCCGGAATTCCGTAGCTCATGCGCTGGGCTTAGAGCTTTTCGACATCAATGCTGTTGATGGTGACGTCCTCGACCGGACGGTCGCCCATGCCGGTGCGGACACCCTCGATGGCGTCAACAACCTTCTTGGAGTCCTCGTCCGCCACCTCACCGAAAATGCTGTGCTTGCCCTGCAGCCAGCCGGTGGGGATCGTGGTGATGAAGAACTGCGATCCGTTGGTGCCGCGGCCCATCTGGATGCCGGCGTTCGCCATGGCCAGCTTGTAGGGCTCGTTGAAGGTCAGTTCCGGGTGGATTTCATCATCGAACTTGTAGCCCGGTCCGCCGACGCCGCGGCCCAGGGGGTCGCCCGCCTGGATCATGAAATCCTTGATGATGCGGTGGAAGATGGTGCCGTCATACAGCGGCGTCCCCGTCTTGTCCTCGCCGGACTCCGGGTGGGTCCAGGCTTTCTCGCCCGTGGCCAGTCCGACGAAATTCTCGACGGTCTTGGGGGCGTGGTTGCCGAAGAGGTTGACGACAATGTCGCCCATGCTCGTATGGATGGTTGCTTTTGCAGTTGCGATGGCAGTCATAGGCCCTATTCTTCCATGAGAGGCCACTACACACAGGGCCGGTCCGCCAGTTCCGCGCTGGGTGAAATCCGGCCCAAATCGGCCTGAAGAATAGCCGGTGAGGTCTGGGACACGTAGGCTAACTGCAGAACCGTCACATTAATCGGGAGGTAGTTGTGAAGAAAACGGATCGTATTGCCCGGGAGCTGGAGCAGTCCGTCAGCACCGGAGTAGAGAACGCCAGGGAATGGGCTACCCCGCGGGTCGAAGCAGCAGTCAGCTGGGCTGTGCCGCGCCTGCAGCAGGGCCTGGATACCGCTTCTCCCAAGATCCAGGAAGGCCTGAAGTCGGCGGCCTACAATCTCGCCGACGGTGTTGCGACGGTAACCCCGCGCATCCAGGACAGCCTGGCCCACCTGGCACCGAGAATCCACGACGCTGTTGAGGGCGCGACCCCGCGCCTGCACGAGGCTCTGGACAAAGCGACGCCGGTCATCGCCAACGCGCGCGACCGGGTCGTCGTCGACTATCTGCCGAAGCTCTCGGACCAGATCGGCCAGGCATCCGAAGCTGTGCACCGGACGCTTGAAAACGCTCCGGCCCATGTGGACGCGGTCGCCCAGAAGCTCGGCGATGTGGGGATCATCCACAGTGCCCAGGAGCAGGCGAAGTCGGCTGGAAGCCGGGTCAAGCTCGCTGCGCACCACGCCGGCAAGGCCGTCAGCGGTAAGCCGCAGAAGCCCAAGCACCGCGGATGGCTGGTCTTCGGCATCATTGCCGCAGCCGTGGCCGCCGGCGTTGCCGCCTGGAAGGCCTCCCAGCCGGTCGAAGACCCGTGGAAGACGCCGTCCCCGGTGACGCCCGCCCCCGTGCCGGCCACCACCGTCAACGAGGTCAAGGATTCCGTCAAGGAAGCCGCTGACAAGGCCGGCGAAGCAACGGTCGCCGCCGCGGACGCCGCAGCAGAAGCTTCGGCTGATGTTGCCAAGTCCACCGAAGACGCCGCGGACACCGCCAAGCACGCCGCAGAGGACGCTGTCGAGGACGCCAAGGAGGCTTCCGCCAAGGTTGCCACCGATGCCAAGACTGCTGTCCGGAACATCGCCGCCAGCCGCAACAACGGCGCGGACAAGAACACCGGCCTCTAAAACAGCTTGTGGGCTGCCCGGCGGCAGCCACTGAGGGAGGGATTCCGCCATCGGCGGGATTCCTCCCTTTTTTGCGCGATGTTTACCAGTTCGTAGCCCGGCCAACGTCCGGCGCCGGGCCGGGAATATGTCGCGGGTGCTAAATTTGGGGGAATGTCACCCGAAAAATCCTCTGAGGATGCCTTAGACGCTGCTGTGCACACGCCGGCTGTGTCTATAGTCATCCCGGCCTACAACGAGGAAAGCGTTATCCGGCAGTGCCTCATTGCCGCCGTGTACCAGTCTGTCCCGGCCCACGAGATCATCGTGGTGGACAACATGTCGAAAGACCGCACCGCCGAGATTGTCCGGCAGATGCAGCTGGAATATCCGGAAAGCCCCATCATCCTGCTCAGCCAGGACCTGCACCAGGGCCTGATCCCCACGCGCAACTTCGGCCTCGACCATGCCACGGGAGAGATCCTCGGCCGGATCGACGCCGATTCCGTGCTCGAGCCCGACTGGGTCGAGCAAGTGCAGAACGCCTTCCGCGACAAGTCCGTGCACGCCGCGACCGGTCCGGTGGTGTACTACGACATGCCGATGCGGCGCTTCGGCCTGAAGGCCGACGACAAAATGCGCCAGCTGATGCTCAAGCTGGCCAAGCACCAGTACCACTTTCTCTTTGGGTCCAATATGGCGCTCCGCCGCTCGGCGTGGGAAATCATCCGGACCGAGGCATGCCGGGACGAGAAGGACGAGATGCACGAGGACATCGATCTGTCCCTGCACCTGGCCGACCACGATCTCCGCATCCAGTACTGGCCGCAGATGATTTCCGGAATGTCCGCCCGCCGGCTGGAAGACTCTCCGCGCGACTACCGCTACTACGTGACGCGCTTCGACCGCACGTATAAAGCGCACAACGTCAAGAAGATGGCGCTCAAGGCCCCCATGGTCGTCTTCTTCTCGGTGTACTTCCCAGCCAAGCTGCTCCGGGCGATCCACACGGTCAACACGGCCCAACCCGCGCGCCGCGGCGGCCAGTAACTCTGCTAACTCTGCCCGCGGCAGCTTTCGATCGTCAGTCCGTTCCCAGCTCCGCCAGCGGGGCGGCAGCGCGCCGCGCGGGTCGCGACCCCCGCTGCCCCAGGACGACGACGGCGAGCCCGACCAGGATCAGCACCAGGCCGGCGTACGTGCCGGCAGGCAGGCTCTCGGACAGGAATGCGGCAGCGAGCAGCGCAGCACCGGGAATCTCCAGCAGGATGATCATGGACACCAGCAGCGGACTCATCGTGGCGAGCAGGTGGTTGAACGCTGTGTGTCCAATCAGCTGCGCGCAGACGGTGATGGCCAGGATGCCCAGCCAGCCGGCGGCTTCAAAGCCTGCCAGCGGCTGCTGTGAGAACAGCGCCAGCACCGCGACGACGGCCGCGCACATCCCGTAGCAGAGCGTCGTGTAGACACCCGTCCCCATGGTCTGGCGGGCCTTTCCGCCGGCCAGGGTGTAAACGCCCGCCAGGGCGCCTCCCACGACCGCCAGAAGGTCGCCCAGCAGCGCCTCCGGCGAGCTGCCCATATCGAACCCGGTAATCACGACAACACCGCCGAAAGCAATCCCCAGGCCCGCCAGGACCGGCCAGCGGTGCCGGACGCCCCGGAACAGCTGGAATATGGCGATCCAGCCGGACTGCAGGCAGACGAGGGCGGTGGCCGCCGCGACGGACGTCAACTGCAGGGAGGTGATGAAGCAG
>DASWAW010000482.1:0-9652 GCA_036390955.1 Arthrobacter sp. | reverse complement strand
AGCCGTCTTCGTTTCCAGAGGTAGCTGCTGTGCCGATTGAAATACCCACAGATCTGACCCCCGAAATCGTTCCGCTGTCCTGGCTCATTGGTGAGTGGGAGGGCCGAGGCCGGCTGGGGGCCGGGGAAGAGGGTTCCGAGCACTTCCTGCAACATGTGTCCTTCACGCACAACGGTCTGCCGTACCTGCAGTACCGTGCCGAGAGCTGGCTGACCGACGACGAAGGCACCAAACTCCGTCCGTTGACCGTCGAAACCGGGTTCTGGGCCCTGGAGCGCAAGCAGCGTGAAGAGGACGGCGGCCCGGGACTGATCCCGGCCGACATCGTTCCCGTGCTCAAGAGCGCCGACGAGGTTGAGGCCCTGCGCAACAAGGACGGCGGCTTCGACATCTCTGTTTCGATCTCCCACCCCGGCGGGATCTCCGAGCTCTACTACGGCCAGATCAAGGGCCCGCAGATCCAGCTCAGCACCGACATGGTGATGCGCGGCAGCCACTCCAAGGAGTACACGGCCGCGACCCGGATCTTCGGCCTCGTGGACGGCAACCTGCTGTGGCGCTGGGACGTGGCCACGGGCAAGGCTCCCGACGGCGGCAGCGGCCTGGAAGCGCACGCATCCGCCATCCTCCACAAGGTCGGGTGACCTTTGGAGGATGGCGCGGCACGCCGCGCCGCCCAGCCGCCCGCGGTGGGGCCTCACTGATTTTCCTTTGTCCGTAGCGACCGCAGGGAGTACCACAGTGAATGCCACAGCAGCCATGCCCGGGAACACCGCCGATTTCAGCGACCTCAAGGCCGTCTATTTCAACGGCACCCTCAAGAAGTCCCCGGAGACCTCCAACACGCAGGGCCTGATCGAGGTCAGCCGCCGCATCATGGAAAAACACGGCGTCAGCACCCGGGTCATCCGGACGGTGGACCACGACATCGCCAGCGGCGTCTACCCGGACATGCGCGAGCACGGCTGGGCCAGCGATGAATGGCCGGAACTGTATCCGGCCGTGCGGGACGCCGACATCGTCATCGTGGCCGGGCCGATCTGGCTGGGCGACAACTCCTCGCAGACCAAAAAGCTGATCGAACGCCTCTACGCGCACTCCGGCGAGCTCAACGACACGGGCCAGTGGGCGTTCTACCCCAAGGTGGGCGGCTGCCTCATCACCGGCAATGAGGACGGCATCAAGCATTGCGCCATGAACGTCCTCTACAGCCTTCAGCACATCGGCTTCACCATCCCCCCGCAGGCCGACGCCGGCTGGATCGGCCCCGTCGGGCCGGGCCCGAGCTACCTCGATGAAGGCTCCGGCGGCCCGGAAAGCGACTTCACCAACCGCAACACCACATTCATGACCTGGAACCTGCTGCACCTGGCCCGGATGCTGAAGGACGCCGGCGGCATCCCCGCCTACGGAAACCTGCCCGAGGCCTGGAAAGCCGGGACCAGGTTTGACTTCGAAAATCCGGAATACCGCTAAGCCCGAAGGACTTCTACTACATATGACTAACAAAAGCCCCCTGCTGGCGCGCCCCGGCGCCGTCGAAGCCGGCGGCGCGGACGCCGGCGTCGCCTCCCACTACGGCGAACCGCTGCGTGAACAGCGCGCCCTGGCCGCCGGCACCGCCGTCGTTGACCTGTCCCACCGCGGCGTCGTCACCGTCGCCGGGCCGGACCGGCTGAGCTGGCTGAACACCCTGTCCTCCCAGCAGCTCACCAACCTGGCACCCGGGCAGTCCAGCGAACTGCTGCTGCTGAGCGTGCAGGGCCGGATCGAGTTCGACGCCCGGGTGGTGGACGACGGCGCGACCACCTGGCTGATCGTCGAGGCGGCCGAGGCCGCTCCGCTGGCCGAGTGGCTCAACAGGATGAAGTTCATGCTCCGCGTGGAGATCGCCGACGCCTCGGCGGACTGGGCCGTGCTGGGCGCCACCCACCGGGTGCCGGAATGGTCCGGCCTGCTGGTCTGGGAAGACCCCTGGCCGCATGTCGGCGCCGGCGGCTACTCCTATGCCGTGGTCGCGGAGGACTCCCACCCCGGGCTGGAGCGGCCCTGGTTCGAATACCTCGTCCCGGCCGCCGAGCTGGAAGCCACGGTCGGCGATCGCCCGCTCGCCGGGACCTGGGCCGCCGAGGCGCTGCGCATCGCAGCCTGGCGGCCGCGCTGGGGTGCCGAAACCGACGACAAGACCATCCCGCACGAACTGGACCTGCTCCGCACCGCCGTGCACCTGAACAAGGGCTGCTACAAGGGCCAGGAAACCGTGGCCCGGGTCCATAACCTGGGCCACCCGCCGCGTCGGCTGGTGTTCCTGCAGCTCGACGGCTCCCAGCACACCATGCCCGCCGTCGGCAGCGAGGTCCGCTCGGGGGACAGGAAGGTGGGCACCGTGACGTCGGTGGCGCAGCACTACGAGATGGGGCCGGTGGCCCTGGCGGTGGTCAAACGCTCCGTCGCGCCGGAGGAGGTCCTGACCGTCCTGGACGGCGAGGAGCCCTACACCGCCGCGCAGGAACTCATTGTGGCCCCCGACGCCGGCCAGGTCGTGGGGCGCCAGACCGGCTTCCTGCGGGGGACACGGTGAGCGGCGGGAACCCGGGCGGGCCGGACGAGGAAACACTGGCCCTGGCCCATGCCCTCTTCGACGCGGCCCGTGAGGGCAATGAGGCGCTGCTCGGGCGCTACCTGTCCGCCGGCGCTCCGGCGACCATGACAAACGCGGCCGGGGACTCCCTGCTGATGCTGGCCGCCTACCATGGCCACGCCGGCACGGTCCGCCTGATTCTGGCGCACGGCGGGGATGCCAATACCGCCAACGACCGCGGCCAGACGCCGCTCGCCGGAGCCGTCTTCAAGGGCTACACGGAGGTGGCGCAGGCACTGGTCGACGCCGGGGCGGACCCCGACGCCGGCACGCCCTCAGCCCGGGCGGCCGCGCAGATGTTCGAACGCAAGGACATCCTGGCCCTGTTGGGCTGAGCGCGTCCCGGCGGCCCCACGGTTGCCTTGCGTCCTAATACTCCATGTGGAATAGTTCTAGTGGAATATCCGCCGCGGGCTTTTGCCCGCGTTGAAAGACACCGTGTGAAGGACAACGCACCATGGCCCGAACCACGCCCCTGACGCCGCTTGGCGTCGCCGCACTCTCCCTGCTGGTCGAAGAGCCGATGCATCCCTACGAGATGTACCAGCTCCTGATGGCCCGGCACGAGGACCGGCTCGTGAAGGTCCGGCCGGGAACGCTGTACCACGCCGTCGGACGGCTCGAGGAGCAGGGGCTGGTCTCCGCCACCGGCACGGACCGCGAGGGCAACCGTCCCGAACGGACCACCTATGAGATCTCCGGGGCAGGCCGGGAAGCCCTCACCCAACGGCTTCAGGACATGCTGGCCCGCTCCGTCAACGAGTACCCCTCGTTCCCGCTGGCCGTTTCGGAGGCGTACAACCTGCCGGCCGGCGTCGTGGTTGAACTGCTCGACCGCCGCCTGAAGGACCTGCAGGAGCAGCTGGACTTCCTCGCCGCGGCGCAGGAGCGGGTCCGGACGAAGGGCGTCGAGCGCAAGTACTGGATTGACATGGAGTACCAGCAGACGATGCTGCACGCCGAGATCGGCTGGATCCGGAACCTCCAGGACCAGCTCGGCAGCGGCCAGCTGGCCTGGTAGCCCATCCGGGGCTTCGGCCCCGACGAACACCTTGAGAACAACACCAACCATTCCCTTCAATCCGTGAGGAATCCCATGGAAAACGTCGCCAGGCCGTGGCCGGCACTCTGGTCCCTCGTGATCGGGTTCTTTATGATCCTGGTCGACACGACCATCGTCTCGGTGGCCAACCCCCGCATCATGGAAGGCCTCAACACCGACATCAACTCGGTGATCTGGGTCACCAGCGCCTACCTGCTCGCCTACGCCGTGCCGCTGCTGATCACCGGCCGGCTCGGGGACCGCTTTGGCCCGAAGAAGCTCTACCTGACCGGGCTCGTCGTCTTCACCCTGGCTTCCCTGTGGTGCGGGCTCTCCGGCGACGTGGAGATGCTGATCCTGGCCCGCGTGTTCCAGGGCTTCGGCGCGGCGCTCATGACGCCGCAGACCATGGCCGTCATCACCCGGATCTTCCCGCCGGACCGGCGCGGGGCCGCGATGGGGATCTGGGGCGCCACCGCCGGCGTCGCCACCCTCGTCGGGCCGATCCTCGGCGGTGTCCTCGTCGACGGCCTCGGCTGGGAATGGATCTTCTTCATCAACCTCCCGGTGGGTCTGGTCGGGTTCTTCCTCGCCCTGCGCTTCGTGCCTACCCTGAGCACCCACCCGCACAAGTTCGACATCCCCGGCGTGCTGCTCAGCGCCGTCGGGCTGTTCCTGCTGGTGTTCGGCATCCAGGAAGGCGAGACCTACAACTGGGGCACCATCGTCGGACCCATCACGGTGTGGGGGCTGATCATCTCCGGCATCGCGGTGCTGGTGGTGTTCGTCGTGTGGCAAAAGGTGAACAAGGGCGAACCCCTGCTGCCGCTGTCCCTGTTCAAGGACCGCAACTTTTCCCTCGCGAACATCGGCATCACCACCGTCGGCTTCACCGTCACGGCGTTCAGCCTGCCGCTGATCTTCTACTACCAGGTGGTCCGCGGCCTGACGCCCACCCAGTCCGCGCTGATGATGGTCCCGATGGCGATCATCTCCGGCGGGCTCGCGCCGGTGGTGGGCAAGATCATCGACCGGGTCAACCCGAAGTACATCACCGCGGCCGGCCTGGTCCTGATGTCGGTGGCGCTGTTCTGGAACTCCTCCCTGATGCACCCGGACACGCCGATCTGGCTCTTCCTGCTGCCGAGCGCCGTGCTCGGGTTCGCGAACGCCGGCATCTGGGCGCCGCTGAGTTCCACCGCCACCCGCAACCTGCCCCCGCGGCTGGCCGGCGCCGGCTCGGGCGTCTACAACACCACCCGGCAGATCGGGGCGGTCCTCGGCAGCGCCGCCATAGCGGTCCTGATCCAGGCCCGGCTTGCGGCGGAGCTTCCGGCGGCCCCCGGAGGTTCCGGCGAGGCGAGCCCCATGGCCTTCGGCGGCGCCCTGCCGGACGCCCTGAAGGAGGGGTTTTCGACGGCGATGGCCCAGTCCATCATGCTGCCGGCGGCCGTTATCCTGCTCGGCGCAGCCGTGGCGCTGTTCTTCGCCAAGCCCCAGGCGGTGCAGGGGTGGGGGACGCCGGGTACCGTGCCCGCCGCGTCAGCCGGCGCCCGGGGCGCCGGGGCTCAGTCCCGCTGAGGTCATGCGCTGCTGAGGTGATGCGCTGCCGGATCAGCCCAGCAGCACACTCGTCTGGAGGCCTCCGGCGGCGAAGCCCAGGCTCCGGGCGATGGCCAGCGAGCCCTTGTTGCTGACATCGGCGCGCCACTGCAGCGTCAGCCCGGAGGCGAGCGCCTCGTGGGCGGCGATCGAGGCCGCCAGCGAGCCCAGCCCGCGGCGGCGCCACTCCGGGGCCACCAGCACCCCCATCTGGGCCAGGATGCCTTCCCACTCGGTGTAGGCGCCGCAGGCCACGGGGGTCCGGCGGCCGTCCTCCACATGCATGATGGTGAAGCGGTGCTCGAGGTCCGAGAGGCCTACCTCGTTCACGTCATCCGGCGGGCAGGCGGATTCCAGCTCAATCGCTTCCGGATTTCCGTGCGAGACGGTCAGCTCCTCCGACGGTTGCTGCAGGGGCAGGTCGTCCGCGAAGAACAGCGCGGCGGCACCGAGCCCGTGGCCGCCATGGTCCCGGGTGATGGTCAACAGGGTGACGTGCTGCGCGAGCTCGCCGTCGGACAGCCCGACGGCGGCATCCAGCGCCCACTGCGGGCCCACCAGGGCGGAATTTCCGAATAGCCGGACGAACTGGACGGCCCGGGCCGACTCATCGGCGCGGGTGATGCGTTCGCCCGCGGCGGCGGCGAAAGCGCCGTCGTCGAGCCCCAGGCGGCGGGCCCACGCGAGCTGAATGATGTCGACCGAACCGGGCTCAAGTGTCATGACTCCACCCTACCCACCGGCACGTCTGGACCCACCGGCCTGCCGGGCGCAGCGCGGCGGACGAGGTTGATCAGCCCAAGCGGATCAGCCGAAAAGGACTGCGGCCTCGTCGTAGCGGTACTTCGGGACGGTCTTGAGGTTGCCGAGTGCCGCGTCGAAGCCCACGTGAACAATGTCGGTGCCGTTCAGGGACACCATCGTGCCCCAGCGTTCCTCCACGACGGAGTCAATGGCCGCCATGCCCAGGCGGGTCGCCAGCACACGGTCGAACGCGGTGGGGACCCCGCCGCGCTGGATGTGGCCCAGGACGGTGGCCCGGGTTTCGATGCCGGTCATGGCCTCCAGCTCCGGGGCCAGCCGCTCGGAAATCCCGCCCAGCCGCGGACGGCCGAAGGTGTCCAGGCCGCGTTCGGAGTGCGGCGTTTCCTGGTCGTCGGGGACGAATCCCTCCGCCACGACTACGAGCGGGGCGCGGCCGCGGTCGCGGGCCGAGACCACCCACTCGGCGATCTGGTCCATCGAGGCCTTCTGCTCCGGGATGAGGATGGCGTGGGCACCCGAGGCCATGCCCGCGTGCAGGGCGATCCAGCCCACGTGACGGCCCATCACTTCGGCGATCATGCAGCGGTGGTGGGATTCTCCCGTGGTGCGCAGGCGGTCGATCGCTTCGGTGGCGATCTCGACGGCGGTGTCGAAGCCGAAGGTGTAGTCCGTCGCGTCGAGGTCGTTGTCGACGGTTTTGGGGACGCCGACGATCTTCAGTCCGGCGTCGGTGAGCCGCTTCGCCGCGGCCAGGGTGCCTTCGCCGCCGATGGCAATCAGGGCGTCGATGCCCAGTCGGTCCATATTGGCCTTGATGACCTCGGGCCCGCCATTGTTTTCGAACGGGTTGGTGCGGGAGGTGCCCAGGATGGTCCCGCCCTGCTTGGCGATGCCGCGGACCATGGTGCGGGGGATGTCAATGGTGTCGCCCTCGACGACGCCGCGCCAGCCGTCCAGGAATCCCACGAATTCGTGGCCGTGGACGGCGATGCCCTTCAGGACGGCGCCGCGGATGACGGCGTTCAGTCCGGGGCAGTCTCCGCCGCTGGTGAGGATTCCAATTTTCATGTCTCGGCTCAAATCCTGGTTCGAAGGTATACAGGCAGAGCGCCACGCTGAGCTCACCTAAGAGTCTAATCGTGCCTGTGGGCCAGGACACAAACGGTTACAACGGCAGGTGCCCCCGCCGGCCGGCAGGGGCACCTCATTTCCCGCGTGGGGCCCTCAGGGCCGGGGCGAGCGCTTCGTCAGCCAGGATTCAAGGATGATGGCGTTCTGCTGGTCCGGCAGGAGCAGCCAGGCCACGAGGTAGAACACGAAGGCCGGGCCGGGAAGCAGCCCGATGAGCAGGAACGCGATCCGGACGAACGCCACATCCACGTTCAGCTTGGCGGCGATCCCGCCGCAGACACCGCCCAACCAGCGCTGCGGACCACGTTTCAGGCCAAGGCCCCTGACGGTGCTGAAGAATTTTTCCATGGTTCAAGACTTCCCTGTCGGTGCTTCTTTGTCACGTCCGCGGGCCGAGAGCAGCCCGCCGATCACCAGTGCCGCGCCGGCGCCGATCATCAGGCCGATCACCACGTAGGTGCCGTTGAGCGCCACGATGCCCAGCTGGGAGACGATGATCAGCGCGGCGAGGGCCACCACGATCAGCCCCCAGACGATCGTGCCCACGCGGGCCGGGGAGTCCTCCGCCGGTTCCGGGTAATCGGGCGTCGGGGGAGGAACCGGGCTGCCGGTCGGTGCGTCATAGCTGCTCATGTCAGTTCCCTTCCTTGATGGTGACGTTGCTGAAGGTGCCGTCGATCTTGACAACCAGGGTGGCTCCCGGCTTGGCGGTGTTGTAGTGGCTTTGCTGGGTGGTCATGCCGCTGTGGTTCTGGCTGCCCTCGTGGAGGTTTCCCATGGTCATGTCGGCGCGGATCTCGACCGGCACGGTGTCCGGAATGATCACGGTGAGGTTGCTTGCCGTGGCGTCGATGGGCACCACGAGATCGGTTCTCAGCGGCGGATTGAGCGCGAGACGCGTCAGGTTCACGGTTCCCGTGCCGGCCGTGATGTCGAAGCCGCTCCGGGCCTGCTCGACGCTCACCGGGGACCAGTCGGCGTTCTGCGGGCGGAAACGGTCGGCGTTGGGGAGCACGTTGAAAATCCCGCCGACGATGAGGGCGACGACGGCGAAGAACCCGAGGATGCCCGAGGTGCGGCCCCTGAGTCCGGCGATGACGATGCCGAGACCCAGGACCGCCGCCGCGCTGGCCCACACCACGGCGTTACTGGAGGTGCCGAGGTCGATCACGTTCGCTACGTCGAGGGCTTTGAGGCCGCCGCCGACCAGCAGGGCGAGGCCGGCTGTGACCGCGACAGCGGGGGCGCCGGGGCCGAAGTTCCTGGGCTTGGCCGGCGGGACGGGTCCGCTTCCCGGCGCCGGCTGGTAGCCGCCCGGGGGAGGGACGGGGCCCGACGGCGGGGGCGGGCCCCAGGCCGGGCCGGGCACCGTGGACTCGCCGTAGCGGGGCAGCGTGTCGGACGCGCCGTAGCCGGCAGCGGCGGAGGGCGGCGTCGGTGTTGATGAAGTTGTCTGCGTTGTCTGCATTGACGGGGTTGAGGAGGCTCCCTGCGTTTCCGGGGTCGGCAGGTAGGCGGGTCCCGCCGGGCCTCCGGGCTGGGGATTCGAGGACATGGGGGTGGCTCCGATCCGGGATTTGTTGCGCTGCGTCAGGTAGTAGATGAGGTAGATGGCGCCGCCCACCCAGAAGACGGTCCAGATGAAGGGGCCAAAGCCGTAGCGGTCCCAGCCCCAGACGCCGGTGCCCAGACTGGGGAAGCCGATGATCGTGGTGATCAGGGCCCCGGTCATCCCGGCCGACCAGCGCCCGGCGGCGGCTTCCTGGACGTGGATGCGGCCGTCGGGTTCGGGCAGCAGGGCCCAGGCGAGGCCGTAGAGGAGGACGCCGATGCCGGCGAAGACTGTCAGGACGATCAGGATGCCGCGGACAATCAGCGGGTCGACGCCGAAGCGCTCGGCGATGCCGCTGGCGACGCCGCCGATCCAGCGCTCGCGGCCACGGTGGACGCCCTGGCTGCGGATCCAGTCGAAGAAGTTCTGCGGCTGGCCGGCGGCCGGCGGGGGCGTCGGGCCGTAGTAGGGCGGCGGGGTAGTCGGGCCGCCAGAGTAGGGCGGAGGCGTTCCGCCGCCGGCGGGCCCCGCCGAAAAGTCCAGCGGGAGGGTGGCGGAAGTATCCAGCGGGAGGGTGGCGGAAGTGTCCACCGGTGCGGTGTCTGCCCGGTCGGCGGCGGGCCGCTGTTCAGCCGCCGCACTGCCGAAGGCGCCGGCCGGTTCAGCTGCCGGCTCGGCTTCCGGCTGCCCTGCGGGCTGCCCTGTGGCTTGGGCTGCGGATTGCTCAGCGGGCTGCCCTGCCGGCTCAACTGCCGGCTGCCCTGCAGTGCGGTCTGCAGGGTCGCGGCCTTCATCGGGGTTCGGAGTGTGCGGATTCATACTTCGATCCTCCCGGCCGCCACGGATCCGCTCTACTGGGGAACACCCTGAACTGTCCCTGAGTCACCCCCGGTTGGGGCTGGAATCGGGTCCGGGGAAC
>DASWAW010000481.1:0-2237 GCA_036390955.1 Arthrobacter sp. | reverse complement strand
CCGATGATGATCAGCTGTTCAGTCATGGCGGTGCTCCTACTTGGCGGCGGGGGTGAGGGAGGCGATGAGGTCCTCGATGCGGGTCTTGATCTCGTCGCGGATGGGGCGGACGGACTCGACGCCCTGGCCCGCCGGGTCCTCGAGTTCCCAGTCCTCGTAGCGTTTGCCGGGGAAGATCGGGCAGGTGTCGCCGCAGCCCATGGTGATGACGACGTCGGATTCCTTGACGGCTTCGGTGGTGAGGACCTTGGGGATCTCGGCGGACATGTCGATGCCGAGTTCGGCCATGGCCTCGACGGCGGCCGGGTTGACCTTGTCGGCGGGCTGGGACCCGGCGGAGCGGACCTCGATGGCGCCCTGGGCCAGGGTGGTGAGGAAGGCGGCGGCCATCTGGGAGCGGCCGGCGTTGTGGACGCAGACGAACAGAACGGAGGGCTTCTTGGCGGTTTCGGTGCTCATGGGGTTCTCCTGAAGTTTCGTGGGGTCAGACGGAAAGGGCGCCGGGCGTGAAGTAGCGTTTGCGGGCCCACAGGGCCACATAGACCAGTGCAACAAGGACGGGGACTTCGATCAAGGGGCCGACGACGCCGGCGAGGGCCTGCCCGGAGGTGACGCCGAAGGTGCCGATCGCCACGGCGATGGCGAGCTCGAAGTTGTTGCCCGCCGCAGTGAAGGCCAGGGTGGTGGTTTTGGCGTAGCCGAGGTCCAGCCACTTGCCGATCAGCATGCCGGCGCCGAAGACGACCAGGAAGTAGACCAGCAGCGGCACCGCGATCCGGACGACGTCAAGCGGACGGGAGGTGATCGTACCGCCCTGCAGGGCGAAGAGCAGGGTGATGGTGAAGAGCAGGCCGTACAGCGCCCACGGGCCCAGCCTGGGCAGGAACGTGTCCTCGTACCAGTCCCGGCCCCTGGCCTTTTCGCCGATGACGCGGGTGAGGAATCCGGCAAGCAGCGGGATGCCCAGGAAGATCAGCACCGAGGCGGTGATGGCCCAGAAGGAGAAGTCCGCGCTGGTAGTCGGCAAGCCAAGCCACGAGGGCAGCAGCTGGAGATAGAACCAGCCGAGCGCGCCGAACGCGATGACCTGGAAGACGGAGTTGATGGCCACCAGCACGGCGGCGGCTTCCCGGTCCCCGCAGGCGAGGTCGTTCCAGATCATCACCATGGCGATGCAGCGGGCCAGCCCCACGATGATCAGGCCCGTGCGGTATTCGGGCAGGTCCGGGATGAAGATCCAGGCCAGGGCGAACATGAACGCCGGGGCCAGCACCCAGTTCAGGACCAGCGAGGTGATCATGAGTTTGCGGTCCGCGACGACGCGGTGCGCCTGGTCGTAGCGGACCTTGGCCAGCACCGGGTACATCATCACGAGCAGCCCGATGGCTATTGGCAGCGAGACTTCGCCGACCTTGACCGCCTCGAGCGCGGTGTCCAGGCCCGGGATGACGCTGCCCAGGAGCAGCCCCAGGACCATCGCGGCTATGATCCACACCGGCAGGAAACGGTCCAGGGTGGAGAGTTTGCCGATAATGGCAGCCTCGCCTCCCAGGGTGGGCGACGGGTCAGTCTGGGTGCTCACGGGACTCCTGTGCTGCTCAGCTTTAGATTGATGCTTGTCGATATGAAGTATTTCCAACTATATCGATGAATGTCAATCTGTGTGCATAATGGACACATGAATTCTCTGCAAACTGTTGAGCCGGCCCTCGACGCGGCCTGCTGTGCACCGTCCGGCCGGCCCGTCCTCAGTGCGGAGGAAGCGAAGCGGAAGGCCCACTTCTTCAAGACCCTCGCCGATCCCAACCGGCTGCGGCTGCTCTCCATCGTCAAGGGCGAGGCCTCCGGGGAATCCTGCGTCTGCGACCTCACCGAACCGCTGGGCCTGGGGCAGCCCACCGTGTCCCACCACCTGAAGATCCTGGTCGACGCCGGATTGCTGCACCGCGAGAAGCGCGGCACCTGGGCTTACTACTCCCTCGTTCCCGGCGCCATGGAGCAGACGGCCGGCCTCCTGGCGTCCCTGTGAGCCACAGTCCTGTGATCCACGGTCCGGCGCCCGGCGTCACGGTCCGGCCGATGCAGGACTCGGACTGGCCTGCGGTCCACAGGATCTACAGCGAGGGAATCGCGACCGGGCAGGCAACGTTCGAGCCCGGAGCGCCGGACTGGCGCCGATTCGACGGTTCACGGCTCGCCGCCCACCGCCTGGTGGCGCAGGCGCCCGACGGCGGGAT
>DASWAW010000480.1:0-5585 GCA_036390955.1 Arthrobacter sp. | reverse complement strand
ATCTGCACGTGCGGGTACAGCTCGGTCAGGTCGGCGATGAAGGGAATCGAGCCGCCGATGCCCGTCTCCACGGCCGGGACGCCCCACGCTTCACCGAGCGCCCACATCGCGACGCTGGCAGCCTTGGACGAGGTGTCTGTGAGGAAGGCGTTGCCACTCTCCCCCGGGGTGAAGACCACGTGGGCGCCGAACGGCGCGTTGGCCTCCACGTGCCTGCGGACGGCCTCCATGGCCTCCGCCGGGTCCTGGCCGGGAGCCAGCCGCATGCTGAACTTGGCCCTCGCCCGGGGCAGGAGGGTATTGGAGGCAACGTCCACGGCCGGGGCATCGAAGCCGATGATCGACAGTGCCGGCTTGGTCCACATCCGCGAGGCGATCGTGCCGGTGCCGGCGAGCCGGACGCCGTCGAGCACCGAAGCGTCGGCGCGGTATTCCGCTTCCGGGACGTCAACGGAAACCTCGTCCCGGCTGACCAGGCCGGCAACCGCGACGTTGCCCGCGTCGTCGTGCAGGGTGGCGATGAGCCGGCACAGCAGGGTCGGCGCGTCCAGCACGGGGCCGCCGAACATGCCGGAGTGGACGGCGTGGTCCAGGACCTTGACCTCGATGGTGCCGTCGACCAGGCCCCGGAGGCTCGTGGTCAGCGCGGGGATGCCGACCTTCCAGTTGCTGGAGTCGGCCACGACGATCACATCGGCGCTCAGCAGCTCCCGGTGGGTTTCCAGGAAGGTGCGGAAAGTCGGGGACCCGGCTTCCTCCTCGCCCTCGAAGAAGAAGGTCACGCCGAGGCCAAGGTCGTCCCCCAGCACCCGGGTCACCGCCGCGTAGGCCGCGATGTGGGCCAGGATGCCGGCCTTGTCGTCGGCCGCACCGCGCCCGTAGAGGCGGCCGTCGCGCTCGACGGCGGTGAATGGCTCCGTCTCCCACAGCGCCAGGTCGCCGGTGGGCTGCACGTCGTGGTGGGCGTACAGCAGGATCGTCGGCTTTCCGACGGCGGCCGGACGGCGCGCGACGACGGCGGGGCCGCCGGGCGTCCCGTCTTCCTTGTCGCAGCGCAGGATCCGGACGTCGTCGAAGCCGCTGGCGCGTACCAGGTCCGCGACGGCATCGGCGCTGGCGTTCAGCGGGGCGGGGTCGAAACTGGGCCAGGCGATGCCCGGGATGGCGACGAGCTCTTTCAACTGGGCGATCGTCGTGTCGAACGATTCGGAGACAGCCTGGCGGAGGGCCTCAGTGTCGACGTTTCCGACACGGCCTGCAGCGGTTTGCGGGTTCCCCGCGGGTGATGAAGTCATGGCCAGAACACTACCCGTGCCGCGGATCACCTCAAACAGGGCAACGGCGGCTGCTGCGCTGTGTGGGCCGGGTCTCGCGCACGCCACCCCGGGGTATTCTTTAGGGGTGTTTGGACGTAAAAAAGAAGCGCCAGCGGCGCAGGACATTGTTGACCAGCAGGCGGCCGGGGCAGCAGCCCGGGACTCAGCCACCCGCAAGGGCGCGCCCACGCCCAAGCGCAGCGCGCAGGTGGCGGCCCGCAGGCGGCCCCTCGTGCCGGAGGACCGCAAGGCCTCCAAGGCCGCAGAACGCGCTGCGGTCCAGGAGCAGCGGCTCAAGATGCGGCACGCCATGGACACCGGTGACGAGAAGTTCCTGCCGCTGCGTGACAAAGGCCCGCAGAAGCGTTTCGCCCGTGACTATGTGGACGCCCGCTTCAGCCTCGGCGAGTACCTGATGTTCGGAGCCCTGATCTTCGTCGTCGTCTCACTCATCGTCCCCTCCACCAGCGAACAGATGATCTACGTCCTGGGCGGGTTCTGGGTGATGTTCCTTGCCGTCTTCGTGGACGTCTTTATCCTGTCCCGGAAGCTCAAGAAGCGCTTGGAGCAGAAGTTCGGCGACGTGGAACGCGGCACCGTCTGGTACGGCTCGATGCGCTCGCTGCAGTTCCGCCGCCTGCGCCTTCCCAAGCCCCTCGTCAAGCGCGGCGACTACCCCGCCTGACTTACACGCCACCAACAAGGAGCCCCCGGCAGCTGGACTGCCGGGGGCTCTGTCGTTCCTCATGCTCGCGGACAGCCCCTGGGGGCGCCGCCGACTACGCTCGGGACGGCCCCTGGGGGCCGCCGGGCCTAGCGCCGGGACGGGTGCTTCGCGAGCAGCCGATTGATGCGGGCGGCCCAGAACGGTCCTTCATAGAGAAAAGCCGTGTAGCCCTGCACGAGGGTCGCACCGGCGTCGAGCCGTTGCTGGACGTCCTGCGCGGTCTCGACACCGCCCACCGACACCAGGGCCAGCCTGCCGCCGGTGGCCGCCTTCAGCCGGGCGAGCACCTCCAGCGACCGCTGCTTCAGCGGGGCCCCGGACAGCCCGCCCGCGCCGCACGCGGCCACCTTCTCCGGGCTGGAGGAGAGCCCGGTGCGGGCGATCGTGGTGTTGGTGGCGATGATTCCGTCCAGCTTCAGCTCCAGGGCCAGGCGCGCGACGTCGTCGATGTCCTCGTTGCTGAGGTCCGGGGCGATCTTGACCAGCAGCGGCACGTGCCGCCCGGACGCCTTGTCCGCCTCCTCCCCCACCGCTGTCAGCAGCGGGCGGAGTGTTTCCACATCCTGCAGCAGCCGCAGGCCCGGGGTGTTCGGGGAGCTGACATTGACCACGAGATAGTCGGCGGCGGGCGCCAGGCTGCGGGCGCTGATCAGGTAGTCGGCCACCGCGTCCTCGAGGTCGACGGCCTTGCTCTTGCCGATGTTGACCCCGATCACCGGGCGGACACCCGGGTGGCGGCGCTGCAGGGCCGCGCGGGCGGACTTCAGGCGGGGCGCCACCGCGGCGGCACCGTCGTTGTTGAAGCCCATCCGGTTGATGACGGCCCGGTCCTCCACGAGGCGGAAGAGCCGCGGGGCGGGGTTGCCGGGCTGGGCCTGGCCTGTGATGGTGCCGACCTCCACGTGGCCGAAGCCAAGCTCGGTCAGGGCCTCGATGCCGTGGCCCTCCTTGTCGAAGCCGGCCGCCAGGCCGAACGGGGAGGGGAACGTCAGGCCGAACGCCTGGGTCTGCAGTGACGCCGCCGGCGCGGTGAGCTTCTGCAGCACCCGACCGGCGCCGCAGGAATGGACAAGCCGGATGGCCTTGAAGCCAATTTTATGGGCGCGTTCGGCGTCCATCCATGAGAAGGCCAGCCGGAAGAAAGTGGGATATACGCGCATGGCTCTAGTTTTACGGTTCCGGCGGTCCAGACCAAACCCGCGTGCCGCCGGGCGCTAGCATGAAGCCATGAGCAGCGACTATGGAGTCCCCGGCACGTCGCCCACGCGGGCTGCCGGATCAGTGATCGACGCTGACGTGGTCGTGGTGGGCGCGGGCCTGGCCGGGCTCGTCGCCGCGGCACAGGCCTATGCGGCGGGGCGCCGGGTTGCTGTGCTCGACCAGGAGCCCGAGGCCTCGGCCGGCGGGCAGGCACACTGGTCCTTCGGCGGACTCTTCCTGGTCAATACGCCCGAACAAAGGCGGCTGGGCGTCAGGGACAGCGCCGGACTTGCCCTGGCCGACTGGATGTCCTCCGCCGCCTTCGACCGGCCCGAGGACGCCCTCGCCCGCGACTGGGCCGCCGCCTACGTCGACTTCGCGGCGGGGGAAAAACGTACCTGGCTCGCCTCCTTGGGAGTGCGGCTGTTCCCCCTCGTTCAGTGGGCCGAACGCGGCGGCTACGGGCCTGACGGCCACGGCAACACCGTCCCGCGCTTCCACGTCGCCTGGGGCACCGGTCCCGCGCTGGTGGCGCCGTTCCTGGCGAAGCTGCGCGAGGGCGAGGCCACGGGCCGGGTTACGTTCCACTTCCGCCACCGGGCAGTCAGCGTGGTGACAGCCGCGGGACGCGTCACCGGGGTGCAGGGCGAGATCCTGGCTCCCAGCGCCGCGGTCCGCGGCGAGGCCTCCTCGCGGGCCGCCGTCGGCAGCTTCGAAGCGAGCGGCGCCGCCGTGGTGGTGACCACCGGCGGAATCGGCGGCAACCACGCCACCGTCCGCCAGCAGTGGCCCGGCGACCGGGCGCCCCGGACCATGCTGAGCGGCGTGCCGGCGTCGGTCGACGGCGAATTCCTGGCCGCCGCTGCCCGCGCCGGCGGCCGGCTCATCAACGGGGACCGGATGTGGCATTACCCCGAAGGCATCCACAACCATTCGCCGGTCTGGCCCCGGCATGGAATCCGGATCCTGCCCGGACCGTCATCCCTGTGGCTGGACGCCACCGGAAGCATGCTGCCCGCTCCCCTGTTCCCCGGCTTCGACTCGCTGGGGGCCCTCCGGCATATCCTCGGCACCGGCCACGACCACTCCTGGTTCGTGCTCAACCGGACCATCGCCCTCAAGGAGTTCGCCCTCTCCGGCTCGGAACAAAACCCCGACCTCACCGGCAAGGACGTCCGGCTCCTCGTCTCCCGGCTCAAGCCCGGCAGCGACGGGCCCCTGCAGCGTTTCCTGGACCGAGGAGTGGACTTCCTGCAGGCCGGCACGCCCGCCGGACTCGCCGCCGCCATGAACACCCTCACCGGCCGCCAGTTGATTGACCCCGCCGCACTGGACCGGCTGATCCGGTCCCGGGACCGGCAGTTCGGCAGCGGCCTGGGCAAAGACCCCCAGCTCGCCGCCATCCGCGCCGCCCGCCGATTCACCACCGACAAGATCATGCGGGTGGCGCCCCCGCGTCCGCTGCTGGACCCCAAGCACGGGCCGCTGCTGGCGGTACGCCTCTCGGTGCTCACGCGCAAAAGTCTGGGCGGGCTGCACACCGACCTGCAGTCCCGGGTTTTGGACGGATCCGGGCAGCCCGTCCCCGGCCTCTTCGCCGCCGGGGAAGCTGCCGGCTTCGGCGGCGGCGGCATCCACGGCTACCGCGCCCTCGAGGGAACCTTCCTCGGCGGCTGCCTGTTTTCCGGACGCTCGGCCGGCCGCGCCGCGGCGTCGTCGGCCTAGGAGCCTGCCATGGAATGGGTACCCGATATCCTCGGCGACGACTTCGAGGCCTGCGCCTTCCCGGCGGCCGGCCCGGACGGCGTCGAGCGGACCGCCACCCTGGTCCGGCACGTTCCCGGCGCCGGTGCCGGCATGGCCGGTGAGCGCCGGGCCCGGGCGGTGTTGTTCCTGCATGGCTGGAGTGATTACTTCTTCAACGCGGAACTCGCCGAATTCTGGACCGGCCAGGGCTTCGCGTTCTTCGCGCTGGATATGCACAACCACGGGAGAAGCCTCCGCGCGGACACACACGGCGGCTACGTGGCCGACCTGGACGACTACGACGCCGAGATCACCGCGGCGATCGGCATCATCGCCTCCCGGCACGCGGGGGACGCACCACCCTCCGTGGCGCTGATGGGGCATTCCACCGGCGGGCTGATCGCCGCGCTCTGGGCCAGCCGGCATCCCGGGGTGGTCTCCCAGCTGATCCTGGACAGCCCGTGGCTGGAAATGCACGGCAGCCCGGCCTTGCGCCGCGCCGCCCGGACCATGGTGGAACCGCTGGCGCGGTTCTGGCCCGAGGCCATCATCCGCCTCCCCGAACGCTCCTTCTACTGGCGCAGCATCAGCAGCGC
>DASWAW010000479.1:0-1724 GCA_036390955.1 Arthrobacter sp. | reverse complement strand
ACGCCGGTAGGGCCGATCTACCCGATGCGGAGCCAACCCCGGCAGCAGAAACTCGCTCCACACAGGCAACGCGGGGTCACCTAGCGCCCATCCCGAGGCCCCGGATGGGCGCTAACTGACCCCGCGTTGCTGTTGGTGGGGTGGGGTGGGGGCGGGTTACACCTTGCGGTGGATCGACTTGTAGCTCAGGTAGGCGTTGAGGCCCTCAATGCCGTACTCGGTGCCGAGGCCGGAGTCGTGCCGGCCGCCGAACGGTGCGGCGTGGTTGGAGGCGAAGAAGTTGATGCCCACCGAGCCGGTGTCCATCCGGTCCGCCACGGCCAGCGCTGCCTCCGGATCGGCTCCGAACACCAGCCCGCCGAGGCCGAACTCGGTGTTGTTCGCCAGCTCCACGGCCTCGTCGGCACTGCCGCCGGCGTCGTTGTACTTCAGGATGCAGAGGACCGGGCCGAAGATCTCCTCACGGGAGATCCGCATGTCCGGGGTGACGTCGGCGAACACCGTGGGTTCCACGAAGTACCCGCCCTCGAGCCCGCCGCCGAGTGATGCCGCGCGTCCGCCGGTGGTGGCGCGGGCGCCTTCGGCCAGCCCCGAGTCCACGTACTCCAGCACGGTCCGGTACTGCGATTCGGTAGCACAGGGCCCGAAGACCGTGTCCGGGTCCAGCGGGTCGCCCTGCTTGCCGGCGGCGATGGTCCTGGTGACCATGTCCACCACTTCCTCGTAACGGCTGGCGGGCGCCAGGATCCGGGTCGAGATGTAGCACGTCTGCCCGGTGTTGCGCATCGAGGAGCGGATCAGCACCTTGGACATCGCGTCCAGGTCCGCGTCCGGCAGCACGATCGCGCTGGACTTTCCGCCGAGTTCCAGGGTGACGGGGCGCAGCAGTTCGCCGCAGGCCGCCGCGATTTTCCGGCCCACCGGGGTCGACCCCGTGAACGCGACCTTGTCCACGCCCGGGTGCTTCACCAGCGCGTCTCCCAGCCGGCCGGACCCGGTGACCAGGTTGACAACGCCGGCCGGGACGCCGGCGGCAGCCACGGCGTCGATGATCACCCGGAGCGACAGCGGGGTGGGCGACGCCGGCTTGATCACCACGGTGCAGCCGGCCAGCAGCGCCGGGGCGAGCTTGATGACCACGAGGTTGATCGGGAAGTTCCAGGGCGCGATCAGCGCACACACGCCGATCGGTTCGCGCCGGACCACGGATTCGCCGCCGCCTTTGGGGAAGGGCCGGACGTCCTCGCGCTCCAGGTAGCCGGCGAGGGTGGCGAAGTAGCGGAAGATGCCCGCGGCGTTGGCCGCGGCCCCGGCGGACTCGGAGACGGGCGAGCCGTTCTCGCGGGTGTTCGTCAGCGAGAGTTCCCCGGCCCGCTTCTCCACTTCCTCGGCGATGCGCAGCAGGTAGGCGGCACGTTCGGAGGGCGCGAGCCGCGGCCACGCGCCGTCGTCGAAGGCCCGGCGGGCGGATCCGACGGCGGCGTCGACGTCTTCGGGGGTGCCGTCCGGGACGGAACCCCAGACTTCGCCTGTGGCGGGGTCGGTGACCGGGTTGCGACCGGTGCCGCGCGCCGGGGTCCAGACGCCGTCGATGAAGAGGTCATCCACGTGCGTGTAGGGCAGCTTGAGCGCGGCCCGGGCGGCGACGGCGGGGGCGTCGTGCGTCGCGGCGGTCACCGGATCACCGCCGTCTTGAGCAGGGCGGTGGAGCGGTTCAGGTCGGC
>DASWAW010000478.1:0-3492 GCA_036390955.1 Arthrobacter sp. | reverse complement strand
GTTTCCAGCATGGCGGCGGTGGCGGTGAACTGGCGGTCGAAGTGCGGGGTCCAGGCGCGCGGATCCTCGGCCTTGAAGCGGATGTCGTGCTCGATCTCGCTCCAGGCGTGCGCGAACACGGTGCGGATCTGGCATTCGAAGAAGTAGCTGCCGTTCGGCGGGACTTCCGGGTTGTACGCCTGCTGGTACTCCTTGACGGCTTCGTTCTGGATGGTCCGCAGGATCAGGTGGCGGCTGGAATAGCCGTAGGTTCCCGACTCGATGGAGCCGATGTCCTTCTCGCGGTCGCCACGGCAGTCGAAGAGCTGGCGCTGGCGCTTGATCAGGTTGGCCACCACCGCGTTCTCCGCCGGCAGCTTTGTGATCACCCGGATGCCCACCATGTCATTCAGGGTCCGGAACGGATCCGGGAATTTCAGCACCGGCGGCCCGCCCGGTTCCAGCGGCTCCTCGATGCGGGAGATCTTCTCGCGGAAGGATTCGACCGTCTTGGTCCGGCCCGTGACGAACAGCGGCGTCACCTCGGTGCCCTTGAGCATGCTCCGCAGGGTCAGCAGGACCTCGCGGGTGACCAGCTTCAGGGCAGGGCGCACCCGCTCGTAGAGTTCCACGTTGTCCTGCACCGATTCGCGCAGGTTCGGGTCCAGTCGATCCCAGTTGCTAGCCATGCTTCCAGCTTACGGCCGGGGTACGACGGCGGCGGGGCTGACACCCCCGCGGTGGCCGGCCGCCCTGCCTTGGTCCGAAGCGGGCCGGCAGCTGCGGCCGGCGCCGCGTGACCCGGTTCGGACGGGCCGGTGCCGCCTTACGCCCGGCCGCGCAGAGCTCAAGGTAGGCTCGGCACATGGCTGATGTGCGGCGTCGGGCTTTGATCGCGGCCGCAGCGACGGTGACTCTGGGGGCAGTCTCCGCCGCCTGTTCACCGGGCCCCGAGGAGGACACTGTGAAGCGGCATAGGTACAGCTACGGCGATGACCCCAGCCAGTGGGGCGAGCTCTTCCTGCCGGATGCCGCCGCAACCAAGGGTGTGGTGGTGGTCATCCACGGCGGCTATTGGCGCTCGCAGTATGGTGCGGAACTCGGCGAACCCCTGGCCAAGGACCTCGCGGCGCACGGCATGGCCGCCTGGAACCTGGAGTACCGCCGCGCCGGCAACGGCGGCGGCTGGCCCCACACGTTCTCGGATGTGCTCGCGGGCATCGACAAGCTCGGCGACATTGCCGGTGACCACGGAGTCGGGCTGGAGCGGGTCGTGGCGCTGGGACACTCGGCCGGCGGGCACCTTGCGGTGTGGGCTGCGGGACGAAGCCGCCTCGCCCAGCTCGGAGCCCCGGACGCGGACCGCCAGCTGCTCCGCCGGGGCGACGACGGCGCGCTGCACCTGACCGGCGTCGTCAGCCAGTCCGGGGTGCTCAACCTCGCGGAAGCCGAACGGCTTAACCTCAGCAACGGCGCGGTCAGCAACCTGCTGGGCGGCTCCTCGGAGAAATACCCGAAACGGCATAAATATGCGGACCCGATGAGCGCGGTGCCGCTGAAGATCCCTGTCTATGCCGTCCACGGCACGGACGACGACACCGTTCCCGTGAGCCAGTCCGACTCCTACGCCGCGGCGGCCAAGGCTGCGGGTGCCCCGGTCCAGTTCCTGAAGGTCCAGGGCGACCATTTCGCGCTGATTGACCCGAAGGCCGCCGCCTACCGGAAGTGCCGCGACCTCGTCCAGCTCCTGCTCGCCTGAGTCCCATCCGCCGGAGCCGGCGCCCGGTGGTAGCGTGACCCCTATGCAAGTCGAAGTTCCCGCGTCCCTGCGCGCCCTGGCAGCGGGCTTCGCCAAATTCCTCCGGGTGTTCGCGCCGCGCCACCCCGCCCAGGTGATCGTCCTCGGCTTCGCCGGTGCGGTCGCCGCCGGCACGGGGCTGCTGCTGCTCCCCATGGCCACGGCGGACGGGCGTGGAGCGAGTCCGCTGGAGGCGCTCTTCACTGCCACCTCCGCCGTCTGCGTAACCGGCCTGATAACAGTCGACACGCCGGTTTTCTGGAGCGGCTTCGGCCAGGTGGTCATCCTGGCCATGATCCAGATCGGCGGCTTCGGCGTGATGTCCTTCGGCACGCTGCTCGGGGTCCTGACCGCCCGCCGGCTGGGCCTGAGGTCGCGTATTTCTGCCGCCGCAGAGACCAAGAGCAGCGGGTTCGGTGACGTCCGCCAGGTGGTGATCGGAGTTCTGCTCATCAGCCTCCTCGTCGAGGCTGCACTGGCGCTGATTCTCACGATCCACTTCATGGCAGGGTATGGCTATCCGCTGGGCGAGGCCGTCTGGCACGGGGTGTTCCATTCCATCTCGGCCTTTAATAACGCCGGCTTTGCCCTGTACTCGGACAACCTGATGGGGTTCGTCGGCGACCCCTGGATCTGCCTGCCGATAGCCGCCGCGGTGATCATCGGCGGTCTCGGATTTCCGGTCCTCTTCGAATTGGGCCGGCAGTATCGGCGTCCGATCCACTGGAGCATGAACACGAAACTCGTGCTCGTCGGCTCGGGTGTCCTCCTGGCCGGCGGCACCGTGTTCCTCACGGTCGTCGAATGGGCCAACCCGGCCACCCTGGGCGGACTCAACCCTGCGGAGCGGGTGCTGGCCGGTTTCTTCCAGTCCGTCATCACCCGCACCGCAGGCTTCAACAGCGTCGACATCGCCCAGATGAACCCCGTGTCCTGGCTGGGCATGGACATCCTGATGTTCATCGGCGGCGGCCCGGCCGGTACCGCCGGCGGCCTGAAGATCACCACCTTCGCTGTCCTGTTCTTCATCCTCAGCACCGAGCTGCAGGGCGGGACGGCCGTAAACGTCTTCGGAAAGCGCCTGTCCCGCGCGGTGCACCGCCAGGCCATCACCGTGGTGCTGCTGGCGATCGCCCTGGTCACCGGCTCGACGATGTTCCTGATGCTCATCACCGACTTCGGGCAGGAACGGATCCTCTTCGAAGTCGTTTCAGCCTTCGCCACGGTCGGTCTGTCCACCGGCATCACCGCCGGTATGCCGCCAGCCGGGCAACTCGTCCTCGTCCTTCTCATGTTCGTCGGGAGGCTGGGCCCGGTGACGCTCGGCGCCGCCCTGGCCCTGCGCGAACGGCCCATGCTCTACGAGTACCCCAAGGAAAGGCCCCTCATTGGCTAGGAACATCTTCTCGTCCCACTCCGCTGCCGCCAGTGACAAGGCATCCTCGGTGGTGGTCATCGGCCTGGGCCGCTTTGGCGGCTCGCTCGCCCTGGAGCTGGAGGCGCAGGGTACCGAGGTGCTCGGGATCGACGCCAGCGAAGAAATCGTCCAGTCCTTCAACGGACGGCTCACCCATGTGGTCAGGGCCGACTCCACCAAGGAAGAGGTGCTGCGCCAGCTCTCGGTCCATGAATTCGACCGGGCGGTGGTGGGCATCGGCTCGGATATCGAAGCCAGCATCCTCACGACATCCCGGATCCTCAAATTCCAGCGTCCG
>DASWAW010000477.1:0-2658 GCA_036390955.1 Arthrobacter sp. | reverse complement strand
GCGGTTTCGAGGGCCAGGTCCAGGGCGCCGGGCTCCTCGGGGTTCGGGAAGTTCACCGTGGGGAAATCGGGGTCCGGCTCGGCCTGCTCGCTCACCAGCGTGACGTCGGCGAAGCCCGCTGCGTGCAGGACCGCCACCGCGGTCCCGCCGCCCACACCGTGCATGGGGGTCAGGACGATCTTGAGGTCGCGGGCCGGGAAGTGCTCCCGGTCGGCCAGTGCGGCGACGGCGGCCTCATAGCCAGCGGCGATGGACGGGTCCAGCACGGTCCAGCCCTCCGTGGCCAGGGCGACGCCGGACAGCTCTCCGACGGCGTCGATCCGGGCCGCAATCAGCCCGTCGTAGGGCGCCACGATCTGTGCGCCGCGTCCGCTCTCCTCGACGGCGTGCCGGCCCAGGTAGACCTTGTAGCCGTTGTCCTGCGGCGGGTTGTGGCTGGCGGTGACCATCACGCCGCCGTCGCACTCCAGTGCCCGCACCGCGAAGGCGAGCAGCGGGGTCGGCAGGGCGGCCGGCATCAGGAAGGTCTCGACGCCGGCGGCGGTGAGGACCGCGGCGGTTTCTTCCGCGAAGATCGCGGAGTTGTGGCGGGCGTCGTAGCCGACGACGGCGCGCGGCCGGACCCCGGGGGCGGCCTGGGCGACGGCGCCGGTCAGGAAGGCCGCGAACCCTGCGGCGGCACGGCGCACCACCACGCGGTTCATCCGGTTCGGGCCGGGGCCGAGGGCTGCCCGCAGGCCCGCGGTGCCGAACTGCAGGGTGCCGCTGAAGCTGTCCGTCAGCTCCTGGCGTGCCGCAGCGGTGCCATCGCCGGCGAGCCGGACCAGTTCGGTCAGGGAGGCGGCGGTGGCGGGATCCGGGTCCTGGGCGGCCCAGGTCCGGGCATCGCTCAGCAGGCGGGTGAGTTCGGCATCAGAAGACGTCATAGGAACCAAACTAGCGTCAATCCCCGTGGATGCCGCACCCGACAAGCGAGAGCCCGGCCGGCGGATCGATCACAGCCGTTCTGCACGCCAGCCCTTGACAGACAATTTTCCGGACACGTAGCGTCTGGAATATGAAGATGGGCCGCGGGGTGGAATGGGCCGTGCACAGTTGCGTCAACATGGCGTGGACACCGGCCGGGGAAGCGGTCAACAGCGCCCGGCTGGCGGAGTACTACAAGCTCCCGGGCGCCTACCTCAACAAGCAGCTCCAGGCGCTGGTCCGCGCCGGGATCCTGGGCTCCGTCTCGGGCCCGCGCGGCGGATTCCTGCTGGCACGCAGGCCCGAACACGTGACCGTCCTGGACATCGTCCTGGCCCTGGAAGGCCCCGACCCCGTGTTCCGCTGCGACGGCATCCTGGGCAATGTCCCGGATGCCGACACGGAGCATAACTTCGTCCGGACCTGCCTGATCTCCCAGACCATGCGCCAGGCCGAACTCGCCTGGCGGCAGGCCCTGGCCCGGCAGACCATCGCCGGGATCGCCGACTCGATGGAGCGGCGATTCCCGCAGGACAAGGTCAAGGCCGTGCGCTACCTGGCGTCGGGGAACTGAGCGGCAAGGTCCGGGCGTTCGGGGAACTGGTCTCTCGGGGAGCAGGTCTGACGGGGAGCCGGGCTCAGAGCTTCGCGATGATTTCCGCGAGCAGCTTGGAGATGCGCGGGCCCGCTGCCTGGCCGGCTTCAAGGACTTCCTCATGGCTCAGCGGCACGGGGCTGATGCCCGCGGCGAGGTTGGTCACGAGCGAAATGCCGAAGACCTCCATGCCCGCGTGGCGCCCGGCGATGGCCTCGAGCGCGGTGGACATGCCCACCAGGGTGGCGCCGATCCGCTTGGCGTACTGCACCTCGGCGGGGGTTTCGTAGTGCGGGCCGGTGAACTGGGCGTAGATGCCCTCGTCCAGCGAGGGGTCGACTTCACGGGCAAGGCCGCGGATCCGCGGGGAGTACAGGTCGGTGAGGTCCACGAACGTGGCGCCCTCCAGCGGTGAGGCTGCGGTGAGGTTGATGTGGTCGCTGATCAGCACGGGGGTGCCGGGCGTCCAGTCCTCGTTGAGCCCGCCGCAGCCGTTGGTCAGGACCAGGGTCTTGCAGCCGGCCGCCGCGGCGGTGCGCACACCGTGGACGACGGCGCGGACGCCTTTGCCCTCGTAGTAGTGGGTGCGGGCGCCCAGGACCAGGGCACGCTTGCCCTCCCTGGTCAGCACGGAGCGGATGGTGCCGACATGGCCCACCACCGAGGGGGAGGAGAAGCCCGGGACCTCGTCCGCGGACAGGGTGGCCGTGGTCTCGCCGATCAGGTCGGCGGCGTCGGCCCAGCCGGAGCCGAGCACGAGGGCGACGTCGTGCGCGTCGATTCCCGTCTCCTCGGCGATGTAGTCGGCGGCGGCGCGGGCGGCGTCGAAGGGGTCCGTGTTCAGGAATTCTGTTGTACTCACCGGTACAAGTTATCCTGCCGGCGGCGCGCTGCCCAGCACCCTGTCCAGCATCCTGCGCTGTGCCGGCGCCGCGCTGCCGGGCACGGGTCCTGTTGTGTGATGCGGGTCCGGATTCTTGGTGGTGCCGGTCCGGATGGTGGACAATGGCTGATTGTGACTACGCATCCCGATTTCAGCTCACCCCGCATCGCAATCCTGGGCGGAGGGCCCGGCGGCTACGAAGCCGCCATGGTCG
>DASWAW010000476.1:0-2202 GCA_036390955.1 Arthrobacter sp. | reverse complement strand
CTGGCCCACAGCGAGGTCCCCGCCTACGGCATCTCCACCGGCTTCGGGGCGCTGGCCAACCGGCACATCCCCACCGAACTGCGCACCCAGCTGCAGAAGTCGCTCATCCGCAGCCACGCCGCCGGCATGGGCCCGGCCGTGGAACGCGAGGTGGTCCGCGGCATCATGTTCCTGCGCGCCAAGACCCTCGCCTCCGGCCGGACCGGCGTCCGCCCGGTGGTGCTGCAGACCATGGTGGATGTGCTGAACGCCGGCATCACCCCGGTGGTCCGCGAATTCGGCTCGCTGGGCTGCTCCGGCGACCTTGCACCCCTTTCGCACTGCGCCCTGGTCCTGATGGGCGAAGGCGAAGCGACGGGCCCCGACGGCGAGCTGTACGGCGCCAAGGGCGCACGGCCTGTCGCCGAGCTCCTCGCCGCGCACGGGATCGAGCCGGTCACCCTGGCCGAGAAGGAGGGCCTGGCGCTGGTCAACGGCACCGAGGGCATGCTGGGCATGCTGCTGATGGCCATCGCGGACATCCGGCAGCTGCTCACGACGGCGGACATCACCGCCGCGCTGAGCGTCGAGGCGCTGCTCGGCACCGACCAGGTGTTCGTGCCCGAGCTGCACGCGGCGCTGCGCCCGCACCCCGGACAGGCCGCCGCCGCGGACAACATGCTGCGGGTCCTGTCCAATTCCCCGATCGTGGCCTCGCACCGGATCAACGACACCAAAGTCCAGGACGCCTACTCGCTGCGCTGCGCCCCCCAGGTGGCCGGCGCCGTCCGCGACACCGTGGACCACGCGGCCATGGTGGCCTCCCGCGAGCTGGCCGCCGCGATCGACAACCCGGTGGTCCTGCCGGATGGCCGGGTCAGCTCCAACGGCAACTTCCATGGCGCCCCGGTCGCCTACGTACTCGATTTCCTGGCCATCGCCGTCGCGGACCTGAGTTCCATCGCCGAGCGCCGGACCGACCGCATGCTCGATCCGGCCCGCTCCCACGGTCTGCCGGCCTTCCTGGCCGCGGACCCCGGCGTCGACTCCGGCCTGATGATCGCCCAGTACACCCAGGCCGGGCTGGTCTCGGACAACAAGCGGCTGGCCGTCCCGGCGTCCGTGGACTCCATCCCGAGCTCCGCCATGCAGGAGGACCACGTGTCGATGGGCTGGCACGCGGCCCGCAAGCTCCGCCGCGCCGTCGAGAACCTGCGCCGCGTCCTTGCGATCGAACTCGTGACCTCGGCGCGGGCGCTGGACATCCGCACCCAGCTCTCCGGCGGCGAGCTCACCCCGGGGCCGGCCGGCGCCGCCGTGATCGAGGCCCTGCGCGACGTCGTCGACGGTCCGGGGACCGACAGGTTCCTCTCGCCGGAACTGGAGGCGGCGGACGTGCTGGTGGCGTCGGGAGCGGTCCGGGCGGCTGCCGAATCCGCCGTCGGAATTCTGGCCTGAGGGAAAACAAAATGCAATTTGGGTAAACAATTTCCGGCGTCGCCGAAATAGTCGGCAACACGGCCGGCAGGGGCCCGGAAACTGTAGTAGAAATGGAAAGTCACACCAATGAAGTTGTGACAAAGAACATATACAAAGGGGTAAAAGTTCATGAAAGCACGCGGGACGGTTATGTCCAGACGGATGGCATCGACGACGACGGTTTCCGACTGGCGGAGCCTAAAGGCTGGGGACCGGGTCGAAATTCTCAAGCACGCCCAGGTCCTGGCGGCCGGTGAGGTCGAAGAAATCTCACTGAGCGGCAACGTCCTCTGGCTGGTCCCGGTAGTACCGTCCGAGACCCAGCTCTTCCTGAAATCCGACGGCGTGGAGGTGCGGCGCAGCTAGCCGCACCCGGGTTTAGCGCCGTTCGAGCGTATCTTGGTGAGGGGGCGCCGTTCCGCAGGGACGGCGCCTCACTCATCCCCGGGCATCCGGGCCCCCGGCAGGAGGAATACGCAGTGTTTGAGGCACCCAGCATTATTTTTGCCGCGGCAGGCATGGCGGTCTTCGCCGCCGCCCTTCTGCCCAAGCTGCTGCGCAATGCGCCGCTGTCCATGCCGATGATTTTCCTGGCCGCCGGCATGCTGGCCTTCACTTTCGTCCCCGGGCTGCCGGACCCGGACCCCCTGCAATACGGGGAGTTCACCACCCACCTGACCGAAATCTGCGTCATCATCTCGTTGATGGGCGCCGGCCTCGCGCTCGACCGCCCCGTGGGCAGGC
>DASWAW010000475.1:0-2014 GCA_036390955.1 Arthrobacter sp. | reverse complement strand
GGCGAGCTCGGCGAAGGCGTAGGCGCTCTCGGCGTGTTCGGAGCGGTCCACGCCGGCGATCTCGTCCTCGTGGCTGACCCGGAATCCGAGTGTCTTGTGGATGGCGAGGCCGATCACGGCCGTTCCGAGCCCGGACAGGGCAACCGTGATGAGCACGGCGATAGTCTGCGCGACGAACTGGTGGAGGCCGCCGCCGTAGAGGAGGCCCCCGCCTTCGCCTTTGACCGGAAGGGCGATGAAGCCCAGTGCCAGGGTGCCGAGGAGGCCACCGCCAAGGTGGACGCCGACGACGTCGAGAGAGTCGTCGAACCCGAACTTGTACTTCAAGTCCACGAAGACGGCGCAGGCCGCGCCTGCGACCAGGCCCAGGCCCAGTGCGGCGAGGGGGCTGATGTTGGCACACGAGGGCGTGATCGCGACCAGGCCGGCGACGGCGCCGGACGCTGCGCCGAGGGAGGTCGGGTGGCCGTGCCGGATCTTCTCCGTCACGAGCCAGCTGATCACGGCTGCGGCCGGGGCGGCCAGGGTGTTGATCCAGATCAGGCCCGCCTGCTGGACGGTTGTGGCGGCGCCGGCGTTGAAGCCAAACCAGCCGAACCACAGGATGCCCGCGCCCAGCATGACGAACGGAATGTTGTGCGGGCGGTGGGCCGGGTCTTTGCCGAAGCCGTGCCGGTTTCCCAGGATTAGTACCAGAACGAGTGCGGCGGTGCCGGAGCTGATTTCAACGACGGTGCCGCCGGCGAAGTCGATGACCTGGCCGAAAACGGAACTGACCGCTCCGCCGGCGCTCATGAGGCCGCCACCCCAAACCATGAAGGCCAGGGGGCAGTACACGGCGGTGATCCAGATGGGGACGAAGATGGCCCAGGCGGTGAACTTGGTCCGGTCAGCGATGGCGCCGCTGATCAGGGCCACGGTGATAATGGCGAAGGTTGCGCTGTAGCCGGCCTTGATCAGGTCCGGCGAACCGATGATGTTGCTCAGCCCGAAGTTCGTGAACGGTTCGCCGACCACGCCGAGGATGCCAGTGCCGGTGGTCATGGAATAGCCCCACAGGACCCAGACGACTCCGACGATCCCGACAGAGACAAAACTCATCATCATCATGTTGAGCGCAGCCTTGGCCCGGGTCATTCCGCCGTAGAAGAGGCCGAGCGCCGGGGTCATGAGCAGCACGAGTGCCGCCGAGACCATCATCCAGATGCTTCCCGCAGTGAGTTCCACCTGCGTGTCCCTTCCTGTCGTACCGCCATACCGGGACACGTCGCCGCCGGCCCCCCGATCCGGATTCAATCTTCGCCGAGCCATGTTTCGGTCAAGGGGGAGAAAAGTTGCGGGCACGTTACAGGAATCGCCTTGGCGTGAAGATCACGTGACAGCCATGTTTCGGGAATGTTAACGGGGCCTCTCCGTCGACCCTTACAGGGGCACCCACGCGGGGGCGGATCCCTGGAATGGCGGGGGCCAGCGGGGGAACGGGAGAATCTTGCGGTGAACCGCGGGAATCCGAGTTTTGGCTGTGGCAGATGCCGAGGGAGCGGCTGGGGAGCTCATTGTGTTGCAGCCCCCCCGCTCCGGGCACAGTGCTGGCCTTCAGGGCAAGAAACGGATGCCATGGGCTCGGAAAGCTGACCCGCCGGTCGCGCAGGTGCTGGGCCCACTCCCCGCCATCCGTTTTAGTCACGGCGGCAAGGCCGTGCACAGCGGCGGTTTCCCCTCGCGGCGAAGGCGGCCGAGTGGGATGATTTGGTCATCCTTCGAATAGGGGGCCATTATGGTCGGCCTTGGTGCTCTTCGACCCGGCCGCTTCGCCCGGGCATCCACGCGCCGGCTCCTGGCGGTCTTACTTGTCCTCGCACTCGGCGTGCTTTTCGCTGCACCCGCCCGAGCAGTCGACTACGGACATGACGTTTCGTGGCCACAGTGTCCGGGCGGTCTTCCGATGCCGCCGGAAGATACGGAGTTCGTGGTCGTGGGGCTGACGAACGGACTCGCGTTCACCGAGAACCCC
>DASWAW010000474.1:0-2871 GCA_036390955.1 Arthrobacter sp. | reverse complement strand
CCCAACCTTGACTCCAACAACCAGCCGGTCCCCGGCACGAAGCACCCGCTCCGGTTCGACTTCATCAAATGGCCCTCCGACCAGATGCCCGACGTCACCGACCCGGCCACCCCCAAAGACGTCGTCTTCCAGCTGGCCCGCTGCTCCCTGGCGTGGATGGCCGAATCAACCGGCTGCGCCCGCCCGATCCTCGATGACGTGCACCAGCTGACCCTGCCGCCTGCCCCGGCGCCGGTTGACGAAGACACCGAGCCCGGCGCCGCACCGGCCCCGGCGGCCCCCGCCGGCCGCGCGGCGTGGGCAATGACCTGGCACGCCCCCGATGGTCCGCCTGCGTCCTACCTGCGCAATGACGGCCGCGGAGCACTCTCCGCCGCGTTCAACACCCACGTCCTTGTCGACCACCGCGCCATGAACGACGCGGGAGCCGCGTACATCGGCGCGCTCACCGATGAGTCCACCAACTGGGACCCCAGCAAGGGCCTGGACGGCAAAGAGATGGACCGGCTCATGACCGAGGACACTTGGAACGGGCGCTGGGCTGAGGCGGCCCCGGCCCACTCGACCAACCCTCCGGTCCCCCAGATTCCCACCCACGCGAAGGCCCGGCTCAAAGGCGGCGCCGTCATCGAGGCCCTGTCCTTCGTCACCCGCCAGGGCATGACCCCGCACGACTTCTTCAAGTTCGAAGCCAAGCTCCCCTCCGTCCTGAACGCCGCACCGTTCGTCGCCATGACCGGCTACCCGGGCTCCGGCGGCCGGCCGGGCGAACGCCACCCGCAGGCCTTCACCG
This sequence comes from Arthrobacter sp., assembly GCA_036390955.1. Taxonomy (GTDB): domain Bacteria; phylum Actinomycetota; class Actinomycetes; order Actinomycetales; family Micrococcaceae; genus Arthrobacter. Next base: position 2,078 of record DASWAW010000474.1, on the reverse strand, counting down.
TCTACTGGTCCGCCGAGCCGGTCCCGGCCAAGCCGGACGTCCTCGCCCCGGTCCCGGCTGACCGCCGCGCCGGCATCAACGCCGCATCCGAGGCGCCCAAGTGGGTCCTCTCCGGACTCGTCAACCAGGCGTTCGCTGCCTGCAAGATGCCGGACCGGCCCGAGGTCGTGTCCGTCACCTGCCTGACCAAGCCCGAATCCCGCCACCACATCTGGAAGATCGACCTGCGCCTGTACGGCGGCGTCACCCTCGCCGACGTCCGCACCGCCGCGAACCGGATCCGCCAGTCGTGGGGTTCGGAATGGCTGCGCGTCGCCGCCGCACCGGATGGCTGCACCATCGTTGTCGGGGCCAAACCCTCCCGGGTGAAGCTGGCCGAACCGCGCCACGAACGCTACCTCGAGTCACTGAACTGGGAGCAGGTCTTCCTGGACTCCGGGCTCTCCGGCATCGGCGGTCTCATGCCGGTCCTGACCAACGTCGGGCACATGCCACGCAACGAGGCGGTCGCCATCCTGGACTTCGACCTGCCGCCCGGGCTGGAGTTCAGTTCCTTCACCGGAGCCCGCACCAAGCTGGAGTCCAACTCGCAGAACACCTTCGTCGAACCGCGCCAGGTCAAGAACAAAGTCAACTCGATCCAGCTGCTCGTCTGCGAGGTCAACCCGATGCCGGAGAAGGCCGACTACGACTGGGATCACATCGACAGTTCGGCTCTGATTCCCTTCGCCACCGGCGTCGAGGGAGAACCGATCGAGTACAACTTCCGCGTGGATCCCCACCTCCTTATTGCCGGGGCATCAGGAGGCGGGAAAATGACGGGTTTGAATTCCTACCTCCCCGTACCCGTTTCAGAGCGCTTCCCGAGCGGCTGGGCGATGAACAAAGAGCTCGTCGAAGGCGACCTCGTCTACACCGCCGACGGCACCACCACGCGCATCCTCGGCTTCTCCGAAATCATCACCGAGCCGGTCTACAACGTGACCTTCGGCGACGGCCAGGTTGTGGAAGTCGGCGGTGACCACCTCTGGAAGGTTTCCTCGGCCGCCGCCCGCGCCGCACGGACCCCGCTGAAGACCACGGCACGCGAAGCACGCGAACTCGGACGCAACACTGCGGCCGGCCGGCTGAGGGAGCTTGCAGCTAAGATCGGCGCCGGAACCGTGGCGCCACTCGATGACATCACCCGTCTCGCCGGTTTCGGAGAGTTGACGCTCTACGGGATGGACCTGCCGATCACCGAGCTGGCCACTATCGTGAACCTGCCGTCCAAGAAGAAGTCCAAGCAGTTCGACATGACCCCGGTCGCTGCCTGGCTTTGCACCTCAAAGAACAGGGCCGGCGGCGTCGTCTCCTTCGCCGGCAAGACCCTCACCATCGAGGAAGCCGGACAGCTGGGCCTCAACGGCCAGTGGCTGACCATGCGCGAAATGACCGACATCATCCTGGGCCGGGCCTCCACCCGGAGCGAGCGTGAAGCAGCCAAGCAGATCCTGCGTCGCCTCAAGCCGGCCAGCCGTGAAGGCTACACAACCTTCGCGACCCCGGTGTACCCGGTCGACGAAGTGCTCACCCTCCTCGCCGAGCGTCTCGAATACCAGGCCGTCCGTTCCGACTCTGGCATCAAGGCCCCGGACCTCGAGGCAATCGTCTCCACCCGCGAGATGGCCAAGACGGTCATCCGCCGGACCGAGGCACGGGAGGCACTCAACTACGCTGTCCGCGCGACCGCACCGATCGACGGACCAGACGCCGAACTCCCCGTGGACCCGTACGTGATGGGCGCCTGGCTCGGCGACGGTACTACCTGCAGCGGTGGATTTACCGGGATCGATCCGGAGATCACTGACGAAATCGAGACCCATTACTCGATGAGCCACGGAGTCAACGGAAAGTCCCACCACATCTTGGGACTCAGCAAGGACCTCCGCACCGCTGGTGTTTTGGGGAACAAGCACATTCCGGCGATCTACCTCCGGGCCTCCTACGCGCAGCGCCTGGCGCTCCTCCAGGGCCTCATGGACACCGACGGCACCATCAACGCCAACGGCTCCTCCGAGATCGATCTGTGCCACAAG
>DASWAW010000473.1:0-3386 GCA_036390955.1 Arthrobacter sp. | reverse complement strand
TCCGGGGCCGAGGCCCTGCGCGCCCTCGAGGCGGAGGACGTCGACGCCGTCTTCCTCGACATCCACATGCCCGCCCTCTCCGGCCTGGACATCGCCCGTGTCATCGCCCGCAGCAGCAAGCCTCCGGCGGTGGTGTTCGTTACCGCCGACGAGGACTGCGCCCTGGAGGCCTTCGAGCTGGCCGCCGTGGACTACCTGTTGAAGCCCGTCCGCGCCGAGCGCCTGGCAAAGTCCATCGGCCGGATCAGCGAACTGCTCAAAGACGGCGCCCCGCGGCCGGAAATGATCACCGTGGACCTTGGCGGGACCACGAAGATGATCCGCCGCGAGGACGTCACGTATGTCCAGGCGCAGGGCGACTACGCCAGGCTGCACACCGCCGACGCGAGCTACCTCATCCGGGTGCCGCTGGCCGACCTGGAACAGCAGTGGGCCGAAGCAGGGTTCATTCGGATCCACCGCTCCTACCTGATTGCGCTGAACCACGTCAGCCACATGAAGCTGGCCGCCGCCCGGCCCAGCGTCACGGTGGCCGGGGCGGAACTGCCCATCAGCCGGCGGCACCTCCCGTCGGTGCGGGAAAAGCTTGAGGCGACCCGGATCCGGCCGCAGGCATGACCCGCGTCCGCGTCACCGCACCCCGCAGCATCACGCCGGGCACCACGGCGCTGCAGTCCGCGCGGTCGGCCGCTGATTCCCGCGACGCCGCGGAGGAATCCGACGCCGGCCAGGTGTTTGTCCGCTCGCTGATCCGCACGCAGCTGCGTCTCGGGGTGGTCGTGGCGGCGGGATTTTTGCTGATCCTGGTGGCGTTCCCGCTCATGCTGGGACTGGTGCCGGGCCTCGCGGAGTCGACCATTGCCGGCCTGCCCTTCGACTGGGTCCTGCTGGGCGTCGGGATCTATCCGGTCGTCGGGCTCAGCGCCTGGCTCTTCATCCGGACGGCGGCCCGGAACGAGGCCCGCTACCGGGACCTCGTCGGGGACAAGTGAGGCGCCCGTGAACCCGGTCGTCGGCGTCGCCGCATTCGCCGCCGTCTCGGTGGCCACCGCCGTCATCGGCTTTTACGGGCTCCGGATCTCGCGCACCACCGGGGATTTTTACGTGGCCTCGCGGACGGTCAGGCCGTGGTGGAACGCCTCGGCGATCGGCGGTGAGTACCTGTCCGCGGCGAGCTTCCTCGGCGTCGCCGGGCTCATCCTGCTCTCCGGCACGGACGCCCTGTGGTTTCCGGTGGGATACACCGCCGGCTACCTGATGCTGCTGCTCTTTGTCGCCGCCCCGCTCCGCCGCTCCGGCGCCTACACCATTCCCGACTTCACCGAAGCGCGGCTCGACTCCCGGGTGGTCCGCAGCGTCACGAGCGTCGTCGTCGTGATGGTCGGCTGGCTCTACATTGTCCCGCAACTGCACGGCGCGGCGCTGGCCATCCGGATCACCACCGGGCTGCCGGCGTGGGTCGGGCAGGTGGCGGTGGTCGCCGTCGTGTGCGTCACCGTGGTGGCCGGAGGCATGCGGTCCATTACCTTTGTCCAGGCGTTCCAGTACTGGCTGAAGCTGACGGCGCTGGCCGTCCCGATCCTGTTTATCGCCTTCACGCTGGCGGGTTCCGGGACCCCGGCCGTGGCGGAGGCGTCGGTGAACCCCACAGCCGCGGCCCCGGCCGGGATGTACCAGAACATCTCGCTGCTGGTGGCCCTGCTGTTCGGCACCCTGGGGCTGCCGCACGTGCTGGTGCGTTTTTACACCAACCCGGACGGGCAGTCGGCCCGCCGGACCACCCTGATTGTGCTGGGCCTGCTCTCGGTCTTTTACCTGTTCCCCACGGCCTATGGGCTGGTCGGCCGGATGTTCGCTCCGGAGCTGGCCCAAAGCGGGCAGGCCGATGCGCTGGTGCTGCTGCTGCCCGGGCAGCTGATTGGCGGGGTCGCCGGTGACCTGCTGTCCGCCCTGGTGGTGGCCGGGGCCTTCGCCGCTTTCCTGTCCACAACCTCCGGCCTGGTGGTCTCGCTCGCGGGGGTGATCAGCCAGGACCTGTTCGGCGGCAGCGTTCTCGGCTTCCGCTGGGCGGCGGTGATTTCCGCGGTGGTTCCGCTGGGGATCGCGTCCATGACCGGTTCACTCGCCCTGGCCGGAAGCGTGGGCATGGTGTTTGCGTTCACCGCATCGACCATCTGCCCGGTGCTCCTGCTCGGCATCTGGTGGCGCGGGCTGACCGACGCCGGGGCGATCGCGGGCATGGCGACCGGGGCGGTGCTGTGCGGCGGGGCGATGGTGGCCGGCGCCGTCCTGGGTGCCGGCGGTCCGCCGTCGTGGCTGGCGCAGCCCGCGGCGTGGACGGTACCTGCAGCGTTTGCCGTGATGGTCCTGGTTTCCCGGGCCACCAGGAACCGGGTGCCGCGGACCATAACCCGGCTCATGACGCGGCTGCACACCCCGGAACGGCCACTGGTCACCGAGCGCTAGCGCCGGTCAGTCGATGGCGGCCATGAGTTCAACAACGCGGTCCAGGAAGGCGTCCACCTGGCTTTCCTCATAACCGTCCTTGCCGACGGCGGGACGGAAGACGGCGCGGCGGATATTGTCCACGCTCAGCGGCTTGTCCTCCTCGAGGTAGCCGATCAGGTCCTGGCAGAGGTCATCCACGTCCGTGGTGTTGTAGCTGCGGGCCTTGGCCTTCGCGGGGCGCCGGAACCGCTGTCCGTCGGGGCGGTGCAGGCGTCCGCGGAGCACGCCGGCGAGCCGTCCGATCTCGCGGAGCCAGGCTTCCTCGCCGCGTTCGGCGACGAGTTCGTCGCGTTCGCGGCGGGCGAGGGCGTCCTCCAGCCGGTCCAGGGCCGCGTCCACGCCGGCCGCCACATAGCCGCCCTTGACCGGGTCGAAGGAGACCGCCCTGACGTCCCCGCTCTTGACCGGCCGGGGGGCGGACTGGGGCGCTTCAAATGACACCCGTGCGCGCTGCATGAACTCGTCGACTTGCTTCGCGTTGTAGCCGTACTGGGTCCGCTCCACGCGGTCAAAAGAGGCAGGGATCTGCCGGTGAATGTCCACTGTAACTGTTGTTCCTTCGATGCCGTTCGGCTGGTTTGTCCGGCTCCATTCCGGGGCCGGGGGTGGATCAGGGGCCTCAGACTCCGGCCATAACCGAGTAGAGGATGAACGCCACCGGGGAGGCGAAGACGATTGAGTCCAGCCGGTCCATGACCCCGCCGTGGCCGGGCAGGATGCTGCTCATGTCCTTGACCCCGAGTTCGCGTTTGACCATGGATTCGGAGAGGTCTCCGGCGGTGGCTGCCGCAACCATGCCCACGGCCAGCGCCACGCCGACCCACCAGGGCTTGTCCAGCAGGAAGATGGCTGCGAGCACTCCGACCACCGTGGCGCCG
>DASWAW010000472.1:0-3429 GCA_036390955.1 Arthrobacter sp. | reverse complement strand
AAGAAAAAACTTTGTTGTGCCCATCACACCGGCGCACCGATGCGGGCCAATGTTGTCCCTCCCATACGCACGATCAGGAGGAAGGACGTCTCCCATGACCCAAACCCTGCACAGCCCCAGTTGGTCCGACCCTAGCGAGCCCCAGCAGGCCGCCATGTCACCATTCAAGCGCTTCGCTGCGCTCCCCGAAGCGGCCGGGCTTTACAACCCGGAGCAGGAGAAGGACGCCTGCGGACTCGCCATCATCGCCACGCTGCGGGGGGAGCCGGGTTACGACATCGTTGACGCCGCCCTGACGGCCCTGCGCAACCTCGAGCACCGCGGTGCCGTGGGCGCCGACGAAGGCACCGGCGACGGCGCGGGACTGCTGATGCAGGTCCCGGACGAATTCTTCCGCGCAGTGACCGACTTCGAACTTCCGGCACCCGGACAGTTCGCCGTGGGCACGGCGTTCCTCCCGGCCGAGAAGCGCGAATCCGACGCCGCGAAGGCCGGCATCGAAGGCCTCGCCGCCGACGAGGGCCTGACCGTCCTCGGCTGGCGCGAAGTGCCGATCGTGGCCGACCTCGTCGGGGCAATGGCCCGGGCCTGCATGCCCTACTTCTCCCAGCCGTTCTTTGCCTCCAGCACCGGGGAAGTGCTGGAGCGCAACGAGCTCGACTCGCGTGCCTGGCGCATCCGGAAGCGCGCGCAGAACAAATTCGGCGTGTACTTCCCGTCGCTGTCCTGCCGGACCATCGTCTACAAGGGCATGCTCACCACGGCCCAGCTTGAGCCGTTCTACCCGGACCTCTCGGACAAGCGGTTCAAGACCAAGCTTGCGATCGTCCACTCGCGCTTCTCCACGAACACCTTCCCGTCCTGGCCGCTGGCCCAGCCTTTCCGGACCATCGCCCACAACGGCGAAATCAACACGGTCAAGGGCAACCGCAACTGGATGCGTGCCCGCCAGTCGCAGCTCGCCAACCCGCTGCTGGGGGATTCCCCCGAGGAGCTCTACCCGATCTGCACCCCGGGCGCCTCCGACTCGGCCTCCTTCGACGAGGTCGCGGAACTGCTCTGGCTCTCCGGCCGGCCCATCACCCACTCGATCATGATGATGATCCCCGAGGCCTGGGAAAACCACGCCACGATGGATCCGGCCCGCCGCGCCTTCTACGAGTACCACTCCATGCTGATGGAACCGTGGGACGGCCCCGCCGCGGTGTCCTTCACCGACGGCAACCTCGTCGGCGCCACCCTGGACCGCAACGGGCTGCGCCCCGGCCGGTTCTGGATCACCGAGGACGGCCTGATCATCTTCGCCTCCGAGGTCGGCGTGATCGACGTCGAACCCTCCAAGGTGGTCAAGAAGGGCCGCGTCTCGCCCGGCAAGATGTTCCTCGTGGACACCGACGCCGGCCGGATCATCAGCGACGCCGAGGTCAAGGCCGAGGTGGCCGCCGCCAACCCCTGGGCCGACTGGGTCAAGGAAAACCTGATCGACCTGAAGGACCTGCCCGAGCGCGAGCACGTGGTGCACACCGCGGCCTCCGTCAACATCCGCCAGCGCACCTTCGGCTACACCACCGAGGAACTGAAGATCCTGCTCGGCCCGATGTCCCGCACCGGCGCCGAGCCGCTCGGAGCCATGGGCTCGGACACCCCCGTCGCCGTGCTCTCGAAGCGGCCCCGGCTGCTGTTCGACTACTTCGTGCAGTCCTTCGCGCAGGTCACCAACCCGCCGCTGGACGCCATCCGCGAAGAACTCGTCACCTCGCTGACGTGCGCGATCGGCCCCAACGGCAACCTGCTGGACACCAAGCAGGTCCGCCAGCCGCAGGTTGCCCTGCCGTTCCCCGTGATCAACAACGACCAGCTCGCCAAGATCGCGAACATCGAGAACGCCGACGGCGACAAGGTCGCCATGAAGGTCCGCGGCCTCTACCGCCCCGAAGGCGGCGAGAACGCACTGCGCGCCCGGTTGACCGAAATCTGCGAGCAGGTCTCCGGCGCCATCAACCGCGGTGTGCAGTACGTCGTGCTCTCGGACCGTGACTCCAACGCCCAGTGGGCGCCGATCCCGTCCCTGCTGCTCGTCAGCGCCGTGCACCACCACCTGCTGCGCAGCGCCAACCGCACCAAGACCGCCCTCGTGGTCGAGGCCGGCGACGTCCGCGAGACACACCACGTGGCCGTGCTGATCGGCTACGGCGCGTCCGCCGTGAACCCGTACCTGGCGATGGAATCGGTGGAGCAGCTCATTTCGACCGGCGACGTCGTCGGGGTCACCCCGCAGGACGGCGTCTACAACCTGATCAAGGGCCTTGGCAAGGGCGTCCTGAAGATCATGTCCAAGATGGGCATCTCCACCGTGGCCTCCTACACCGGGGCCCAGACGTTCGAGGCCCTCGGCCTTGGCCAGGACCTCGTGGACGAGTACTTCTCCGGCACGCACTCCCAGCTCGGCGGCGTCGGCCTCGAGGTCATCGCGGCCGAAGTCGCGGCACGCCACCGGATGGCGTACCCCGAAAACGGCATCGAGCAGCCCCACCAGGCGCTGCTCGGCGGCGGCGAATACCAGTGGCGCCGCGACGGCGAACCCCACCTGTTCAACCCGGAGACCGTCTTCCGGCTGCAGCACGCCACCCGTGAGCGCCGCTACGACATCTTCAAGGCCTACACCCGCGGGGTGGACGACCAGTCCGAGAACCTGATGACCCTGCGCGGGCTGCTGAAGTTCAAGGCCGGGCTGCGCCCCGCGGTCCCGCTCGAAGAAGTGGAGTCCGTCTCCAGCATCGTCAAGCGGTTCTCCACCGGCGCGATGAGCTACGGCTCCATCTCCCAGGAAGCCCACGAAACCCTCGCGATCGCCATGAACCGGCTGGGCGGCAAGTCCAACACCGGTGAGGGCGGCGAGGACGTCGACCGGCTGCTCGATCCGACGCGCCGCTCCGCGGTCAAGCAGATCGCCTCCGGCCGCTTCGGTGTGACCAGCCTCTACCTGACCAACGCCGACGACATCCAGATCAAGATGGCCCAGGGCGCCAAGCCCGGCGAAGGCGGCCAGCTGATGGCGCAGAAGGTCTACCCCTGGGTGGCCCGGACCCGGCACTCGACGCCCGGCGTCGGGCTCATCTCCCCGCCCCCGCACCACGACATCTACTCGATCGAGGACCTCGCCCAGCTGATCTACGACGCGAAGCGGGCCAACCCCTCGGCCCGGGTGCACGTCAAGCTGGTCTCCGAGGTCGGGATCGGCACGGTCGCCGCCGGCGTCACGAAGGCCAAGGCCGACGTCGTCCTCGTTTCCGGGCACGACGGCGGTACCGGCGCCTCGCCGCTGAACTCGCTCAAGCATGCCGGTGTGCCGTGGGAACTCGGCCTCGCCGAGACCCAGCAGACGCTGATGCTCAACGGCCTGCGCGACCGCGTGGTGGTGCAGGTGGA
>DASWAW010000471.1:0-5044 GCA_036390955.1 Arthrobacter sp. | reverse complement strand
ACGTAGTTCTTCTGGTTCAGCGTCTTCGGCCGGATCGTCTTGCCGCGGCTCGAGAGGATGTTGTGGGTGAGCACCTCGACGGGGTTCTGCAGCGACTGGGTCCGGAGCATCGACACGAGCTGCTGCAGGACGGCGGGGGTGATGACGGTGCCGCGGGCGACCAGGCCCCGCACCTCGTTGAGCAGCCGCATGATCCGCGGGACATCCGGAGCCGGCCCGCTGATGGCGAGCTCGTTGCCGCGGACATGGAAGTCGACGGCCGGGTACTGGGTCTCGATGAAACGCAGGGCTTCGTCATGACTGCCAAGGGACTGGACCATCTGGTCGGAGCTGTCGAACAGGACTACCTCCGTCCGCAGCCCTGGGAGGGAGTGGGGGAATTCCCCTGCGGAGCGCTCTCCGGCGCTGATCCGGGCCTTGCCGTTCGCTGCTTCAGTCATGGTGTTGGCCCGCGGGCCTCTGGTCCCCTCCAGTTCGGAAATGGTCTGTCCCGTGATCCGGCCCGACGGCGGTGCGCGCCTTCTGGTTCCGGTGTCAGCGGGTCCTCTTATCCTACGCCAGTGGGGCCCCCGCACGCCGCGGCCCTGCCGGGGTTTCGCCCCGCCGGCTGACGGGATTCCCGGATTTAGGTATCAACTTCGCATCGGCCTCATATCGTTCCCGTTGCAGTTCCGGCCTGCCGGCCGAATCCACGGTTCGGCGCCGGACCGGTGTGCCATGCTGGAAATCAGTCTCTGGCACGACATTTCCCGCCAGGCGGGCAAGTGTTGGGCCGGACCAGAACCGGAGAGAACCAGGCTGAAAGGGCAGCGCGATCAGGCAACGCAGGGTTGACCAGACAACAGCAGGCAGGCGGCTACGTCCGGGCCTGCTGCTGGTGCTGCCCGCGGCGCTGGCCCTCGCCGGGTGCGTAGCCACTCCCCAGTCGGGCATCACGGACGCCAGTTCCCCGTCACAGGTCATGTCCGCCCAGGCGCCCACGACGAGCGCGCCGCTGGAAACCACGCAGGCCTCCAACAAGGCACCGGTGTACTGGATCGGGCGCAGCAATGACAGCACGTTCCTGTACCGGGAGTTCCGTGATGTTCCGGAACAGGACAACCCGGTGACGCGGGCGCTCCGGGTCATGATGTCCGAGAAGCCGCTCGACCCCGATTTCTTCACTCCGTGGCAGAACCCCAAGAAGCTGGCAAGCTCCATCTCCGGCAAGAACGTCATCACGGTGGACCTGTCGGCGGACGCTTTCAACAGCAACGTGGATCCCGCCATGGCCGAACGCGCGGTCCAGCAGCTCGTCTACACCGCGACGGCCGCCGCTGCCAGCGCGGGACTGATCGACTCCGGCCAGCAGATCCAGGTGGTGGTGCTCGTGGACGGGCACACCGACTTCGTCGCCTTCAACCACGTCCGCCTCGGCTCACCGACAGCACGCAGCGCCGGCATGGTCGCGCCGGTGTGGATCATTGATCCGCAGGAGGGGACGTCCGTGGCGGACGGGGCGGTCAAGATCTCCGGCCGCAGCACCGCTCCGGGAGGCAAGCTCCGCTGGGAGGTCCTGCGCATCGACGGCAGCGTCAAGACCTCGTACCTGAACGGGACGGTGGCCGCCTCGGCTGAGACAGGCCAGTCCGGTGCCTTCAACCTCTCGGTCAACCTGGGGCCGGGCACCTATGAGGTCCGGGTGTCCCAGCTTGAGGATGGCAACCCGGCCGAGGACTTGAACGTCGATACCCGCGGGTTCACGGTTAAATAAGAGGCGTGCTAGCTAAGAGCCCGGCTGGCTAAGTGGCCGGCCGGGCGGCGCAGCAGCCGCTACCAGCGGCCCAGGATGTCGCTGGCGAGGACCGTCGCGGCGGGTCCGGCCGTGGACGAGCGCAGCACATGGTGGCCCAGCAGGGCCGTCACCGCACCGGCGTCGCAGAGCCTGGTGACCTCCCGCGGGCTGATGCCGCCCTCGGGACCTACAATCAGCAGCACCTCACGCCCCCCGGCGGGTCCGTAACCGGCGGGCAACGCGCCCTGCCAGGCTTCCAGCACCTGCCGCAGCGGACGCACCGCGTCCTCGTGCAGGATCACGGCGAGATCCGCGGCAGCGACGGCCGCCTGCAGCCCGGCACCGTCCACTGCGGGCCGGACCTCCGGGATCCAGGCCCGCCGGGCCTGCTTGGCGGCCGCGTTGACAACCGACTGCCATTTGGCGTGGGCCTTGGCCGCACGTTCGGCCTTCCAGCGGACAATCGACCGTTCGGCCTGCCAGGGAACGACGGCGTCGATCCCCAGTTCGGTGGCGGTTTCGGCGGCGAGCTCGTCCCGGTCACCCTTCGCGAGGGCCTGGACCAGCACGAGCCGCACCCCGGGCCGGGGTTCGTCGGAGAGTCCGGCGCATTCCACCGTGAGCTCGCTGGGCGCGACGGCGGTCACGGTACCGGTGAGCCGCTTGCCGGCGCCGTCGGCGATGTCCACACTCTCCCCCACGGCCAGGCGCTTCACCGTCACCGCATGGCGGGCCTCGGGCCCGTCAAGGACGAAGACGTTGCCGGGCGCGAGCCCGTCCAGGGTGCCGGGGGCAGCGAAAAAGACCGGGTTGCTCACCGCTACAGGTTACCGAGCCGGTCCCGGATCTTCGAGAAGACCCCGCCGCTCGCGGCGAGCTTTCCCTCGGTGAACTGTTCGCCGCGCAGCTTTGCGAGCTGGCGGAGCAGGTCCTCCTGGGCGGCGTCGAGCTTGGCGGGGGTGTCCACCTGCAGGTGGACCTTGAGGTCGCCGCGGCCGTAGCCGCGCAGGTGGGTGACGCCCAGCCCGCGGAGGGTGATGACCTCGCCGGACTGGGTGCCGGCCTTGACATCGATCTCCTGCCGGCCGTCGAAGGTGTCCAGGGTGAGCTCGGTGCCCAGGGCCGCGGCCGTCATGGGGATGTTGAGGCTGGCGTGGAGGTCATCGCCGTCGCGCACATAGGTGGCGTCGTTGTTGACCCGGATCTCCACATAGAGGTCGCCTGCGGGTCCGCCGGCAGGCCCGGCCTCGCCCTGGCCGGAGAGCTGGATCCGGGTGCCGGTGGCGACACCGGCGGGAACCTTGACCGTCAGGGAGCGCCGGCTGCGGATCCGGCCCTGGCCGGCGCATTCGTTACAGGGGTCCTTGATGACGGTGCCGAAGCCCCCGCAGGAACCGCAGGGGGCCGCCGTCATGACCTGGCCGAGGATAGAGCGTACGGCGCGCTGGACCTGGCCGCTGCCGCCGCAGATGTCGCAGCGTTCCGGATGGCTGCCTTCACGGCAGCAGGAGCCCTCACAGGTGGGGCAGGTGACGGCGGTGTCGACTTCGATCTTCTTGTTGACGCCGAAGACGGCGTCGCGCAGTTCGATCCGGACGCTGATCAGGGCGTCCTGGCCGCGGCGGACCCTGGAGGCCGGCCCGGCCTGGCCGCCGGCACCGAAGAAGGTCTCGAAAATGTCCTGGAACGCGAAGCCCTGGCCGGCGTAGCTGCCGCCGCCGAAGCCGTTGTCGGTGCCGTTCTCGTTGCCCGTGGTGTCGTAGATCCGGCGTTTCTGCGGATCGGAAAGCACCTCGTAGGCGTGCGTGACGGCCTTGAAACGGTCCGAAGCGTCATCCCCGGGATTGACATCCGGGTGGAGGTTTCGTGCCAGCTTGCGGTAGGCCTTCTTGATCTCTTCGCCCGTGGCTTCGCGGGAGACTCCAAGAACGTCGTAATGGCTGCTCAAAGTTTGTATCTCTTCCTGGTTGTACTGCCGGTTAGGGGCAAGAAGTCTTGTGGGGTTGGGCGTCCGGTGCGTTGCTGCCGGTGCCGGACGGTTGGCCGCGGCCCGTCAGGGGCCGAGAATCCTGGACAGGTACCGGGCCACTGCCCGGACGGCGGCCATGGTGGTCGGATAGTCCATCCGCGTGGGGCCGAGAACCCCGACCTTCGCGGTGGCGTCAGGGCCGTAGCCGGTCGCCACCACCGAGGCCTCCGCGAGCCCGTCGTACGGGTTCTCCCGGCCGATGCTGACCGTCACGCCCCGCGGGTCAGCGGCCATGTCGCCCAGCAGGCGGAGCATAACCACCTGCTCCTCGAGGGCTTCCAGTACCGGGCCGATGCTCAACGGGAAGTCCACGTTGGAGCGCGCCAGGTTGGCCGTGCCGGCCATAACCATCCGCTCCTCGCGGCTGCTGGCGGCCAGCGCCTCCAGGCCGCGGGCCAGCGCCTGGGCGTCGGCGCGCCGCGCGGGCGGGCAGGTGACAACCACGGACTTCAGCGATTGCGGCAACAGGTTCAGGGGCGTCCCGGAGAGACCGCCAAGGAACCGGGTCCGCAGATCGGACAGGGCCTCCTCGGGAAGGTCCTGCGCCACGTCGATGACCCGCTGCTCCACCTTGCCGGTATCCGCGATCAGGACTGCGAGCACTTTGCGGGGCGCCAGCAGCACGAATTCGATGTGCCGCACCTTGGCCCGGCTGAGATGGGGATACTGCACGACGGCGACCTGGTGGGTCAGCTGCGACAGCAACCGCACCGTCCTGTCCAGGACGTCGTCGAGGTCGTCGGAGCCCTCCAGCAGGGCCTGGATGGCGCGGCGTTCCGCCGGTGAGAGCGGCTTGACCGCCGAAATCTGGTCCACGAAGAGCCGGTAGCCCTTGTCGGTGGGGATGCGCCCGGCACTCGTGTGCGGCGCCGTGATGAGGCCTTCATCTTCCAAGGCCGCCATGTCATTGCGGATCGTTGCGCTGGACACGCCGAGGTGGTGCCGCTCGACGAGAGCCTTGGAGCCGACGGGTTCCCGTGAATGGACGTAGTCCTCCACGATGGCGCGCAGCACTTCGAGTTTGCGCGGTTCGCTCATGCTCCACCTCCATTCGACTGTCCGCAGCCCGTGCCGCCGTCGCCGGCCGCTCGGGTCACGCCTTGTTAGCACTCGACATGCCTAAGTGCTAACCAGTCTAATATGAGTCGCCGCGTTGTTAGCATTGGATTCGCTCCAGGCGTTCTTCCCGGGGCTGGTGTTTTCGGGCACAGCCCGCCGCAGCAATCCGAGTGCAAAGCAGT
>DASWAW010000470.1:0-2205 GCA_036390955.1 Arthrobacter sp. | reverse complement strand
GCCCGTGCTCTGCGTCGGCGAAGGACTGGAAATCCGGCAGGCCGGGACGCACGTCGACCACACGCTGGCGCAGCTGCGCGCCGGAGTCGAGGGCCTCACCCCCGAGCAGGCCGCTGAACTCGTCGTCGCCTACGAGCCTGTCTGGGCCATCGGGACCGGCGAAGTCGCCGGACCGGATGACGCCCAGGAAATGTGCGCCGCGATCCGCGCCGAGCTTGCCACCCTCTTCGGGTCGGACACCGCGGCCAGGACCCGGCTGCTGTACGGCGGCTCGGTCAAGGCCAACAACGCTGCCTCAATCCTCAAGGAACGCGACGTGGACGGATTGCTGGTCGGCGGTGCCAGCCTGGACGCCGCTGAGTTTGCTAATATTGTCAGGTTCGAGAGTCACCTGCTGACGGATTAGTCCGGACACAATCGTGGCCCCCGCAATCCAAATCTTCTGAAAGGCCGTCGTGGACGTTCTTCATGTCATTCTGCAGGTCCTCCTGGGTATCACCAGCCTCCTGCTGACCTTGCTCATCCTGCTCCACAAGGGTCGCGGTGGCGGTCTGTCCGACATGTTCGGCGGCGGCATGAGCTCCGGCCTTAGCTCCTCGGGCGTGGCCGAGCGGAACCTGAACCGGTTCACGGTCATCCTCGGTGTCACCTGGGGTGTCGTCATCATTGGCCTTGGCCTGATCATGCGGTTCAGCGGCGGCGGGGACTCCTAGGACTCCTCCGGCAAAAACTTCATAAGGGTCCTGTGGCCCTGCCCGGCATCGGGAACTGCGAACTACACTGTGGCTGATTGCAACGAGCTTTCCGTCCGCCAAGTAGCCAGGAGTTCCCGATGCTGCATTCCGCCTCCGGATTCCGGGGTATCCGCGTAGGAGCCACCGAAGGGGCCACGCCACGCCACGAACCGCTCGACGGCAGCGCGGGCCGTACACCCCGCATCCGTGTCATTTACCGGTGCGCCAAAGGCCATGAGACCCCGCTTGTCTTCGCCCAGCTGCCCGATGACCAGATCCCCGGCGTCTGGGACTGCCGCCGCTGCGGCGGCACGGCCACCCGGGACGAGGCACAGTTCGCGCTGGAGGACGTGCCGGTGGAAGGCTACAAAAGCCACCTGGAATACGTTAAGGAACGGCGCTCCAGCCAGGACGCCGAAGACGTGCTGGCCGGAGCGCTCGAAAGACTGCGGGCCCGCCGGGCCCTCTTGGAGGACTAGCGCCGCCGGCCGTCCCGCACAACCGTCCGGGAACCCTGCCGGTCTAGCTTTTGCGGACCAGCTGTTCCGGAACACGGGACGCGGCATTTTCGTCGATCAGCCAGAGGGTTTCGTTCCGGCCCCGCGGGCCGGCCGCCGGCACCTGCACCGGGTTGGCGCCCGCAAGGGCCAGACCCACGGCGCCGGCCTTGTCCTCGCCGGCGACGACCATCCAGATTTCCGAGGCCGTGTTGATGGCGGGCAGCGTCAGCGAAATCCGCTCCGGCGGGGGCTTGGGGGAGTTGCGGACCCCCACAACGGGAAGTTCCTTCTCCCGGATGCCGGCCTGTTCGGGGAAGAGCGACGCGACGTGCGCGTCCGGTCCCACGCCGAGGAGGACGATGTCGAAACGGGGGAGTGCTGACGGGTGCTCCGGCCGGTCATCGGACATGTCCGCGGCATGTTCGGCGGTCGCCGCCTCGCCGAGCCGCCGTGCGTAGTCTGCGGCCGCCTCCTCGGGAGTGTCGAAGTCGCCGGTGGACCCGGGCACATGGATCCGGGCCGGATCCGCATTGATGCGCGAGAGCAGCGCCTCGTGCGCCTGGCGGGCGTTGCGTTCGGGGTCGTCGGCGGCGACGAAGCGCTCATCGCCCCACCAGAAATTGACTTTGGACCAGTCAACGGCGGGAGACGCCGGCGACTCGGCCACGGCCTTGAGCGAGCCGATGCCCATCGACCCGCCGGTAAGCACCACCGTCGCCTCGCCGTGTTTGTCCTGGATGTCCACCAGCTTGGTGATCAGGCGGGCCGCGATGGCGGCCATCAGGACGGACGAGTCGGGATGGATGCTTACTCTGGGGTCAGCGCTCACTGGGACGGACACTCCTTAGATTGGTACGTGGCAGTCCAATAGTAATCACTTCACCGAACACTTCGTCCGGATCGAGGCGGCGGAGTTCCTCGGCCAGGCAGTCCTTGAGGGAGCGGCGCGGCAGGGAGATCCGCTGCACCGG
>DASWAW010000469.1:0-6007 GCA_036390955.1 Arthrobacter sp. | reverse complement strand
CGGTGCGCCACGGTCCCCGGATCCATGTCCTGGATCAGCGTTCCGCCATAGAGCACATTGAGCAGCTGGTGCCCCCGGCAGACGCCGAGCACGGGCAGCCCGGCGTCGATGGCCCGCCGCGCGACGGCCAGGTCCAGTTCGTCCTGGGCGTGGCTGACGTCGTAGCAGGCGTCGCCGGGTTCCTCGCCGTAGCGCCGGGGGTCCAGGTCGCCGCCGCCCGGAAGGACGACGCCGTCCAGCGCCTCTAGCGAATCGTCCGGTGCCGTCAGCAGCACCGGGGCGCCGCCGCCGTCGCGCACCAGTTCGACGATGTAGTCGAAGAGCGCGTTGGCCTCCGCCACCCGTGGATCGGGGTCCGTGGAGCTGCTGAGCCGGACGGGAATGCCGATGCGGGGCCGGCCGCTGCGGGGGAGGGGCGGAGTCTGCATGGTTTATTCTGCACCAGATCCCGGCTGTCACAACGCAGGACTAGGATGGCCGGATGACCAACAGATATCTCGTGTCACGCAGCCGCTTCATTGCGGCCGCTCCGGAAGCCGTCTTCGAAGTGCTCGCCACGCCCGCGCTGCACAGCGTGATCGACGGCTCGGACACCGTGAAGGGCGCGCAGCCCCGCGGCCCCGAACGGCTCGCCCTGGGCGCGAAGTTCGGCATGGAAATGAACATCAAGCTGGACTACAAGATCCTCAACACGGTGTGCGAGTTCGAGGAGGGCCGGCGGATCGCCTGGAAGCACTTCGGCGGCCACGTCTGGCGCTACCTGCTGGAGCCGGCCACCGACGCCGCCGGCAACCCCGGCACCCTCGTCACCGAACAGTGGGACGCCCGCGAAGTGCGCGCGCGGATCCTGCTGCGCCTGGCCGGCTACGTCCGCCGCCACCCGGCCAGCATCGAGCAGACCCTCGCCAAGCTTGACACCTACCTCTCGGCCTCCGGGCAGCGCGAAGCCGGCAACGCCGGGGTCTCCTGACGCCACTGCGGCGCTGGCACGGCCCGCGCCGCCGGTAGCGGGTCCCGGTGCACCCGGCGGCTTCTGTAATGTGGATGGAACCGGGAGCAAAAGGCAAGACTGAAGGTGGGGACCGCGATGGGCCGCAGGACACTCGTTGACGACCTCGTCGACGGCCTGCTCGCCGACATCCTTGACGGCAAACTGCGGCCCCACGAGGCCATTCCGCCCGAAGCCGACATCGCCAAGGCCTACGATGTCAGCCGCCTCACGGTGCGCGAAGCGCTGAAGGCCCTGCGCGCACAGAACATCCTCTACGTGAAGGCCGGCCGCGGAACCTTCGTCAATCCCTCCGACAACTGGACCGGGCTGGACGCCATCTTCAAGGCCGCCTCGCACGGCAGCGGGGCAGAACAGGTGGGCGCGGGCCTGATTGAGATGCGCCGCATGGTGGAAACCGGGGCCGCCGCGCTCGCGGCCAAACGCCACACTCCCGAGCACGCCCAGCAGATGCGCGAGTGCATCGCGGACATGAAACGTTCCCACGACTCGGGCGACCTGGATGCCTTTGTGGCGGCGGACATCGGCTTCCACGATGCGGTGCTGAAGGCCTCGGGGAACCCCTTTGTCCGGGCGCTGTTCGCCCAGCTGGGGCAGCTCCTCTACCTGAAGCGGCGCGAAACGTCAGCCGTCGAAGTGATCCAGCTGCACGCCATTGAGTACCACCAGAAGGTCATGGACAGCATCCTGAGCGGCGACGCCGAGCTGGCCCGCCGCAGCATGGACGAACACATGGACCAGACGTACCGGGACTACGAGCGCTACGTGCACAACGCTGCGTCCTGAGGAGTGATCTGGACGGTCCACCCGCCCGGGGCTTGACGTAATCCACATCACTCTTTTATGCTCGTTCTCATGCTCTTCCATCAGATGTCTGACATCTGACTCAGTTTCTTTCGATCCGTTCCACCCGGACTGAGCCTCCCCATCCCCCCGGACCCCGCCACCACTGCCGGTGCAGGTCCCGTTATTCAGAAGGTCGATGATGACTTCACACTCCCTCAAGTCCGCCGGACTCGGCGAGCTTGGCGAGCGCACGCTCCGCAAGGTCCGCCGCCGCGTTATGCCGCTGATCGTCCTGCTTTACTTCGTGGCCTACCTTGACCGCAACAACGTGGGCTTCGCCAAACTCACCATGAGCGAGGACATCGGCCTGAACGCCGCCGCCTACGGGCTCGGCGCCGGCATCTTCTTCCTCGGCTACGCGCTCCTCGAGATCCCGAGCAACGCCGGCATGTACCGGTTCGGCGCACGCAAGTGGCTGGCCCGCATCCTCATTACCTGGGGCATCTTCGCCACGGCCATGTGCCTGGTGAACGGTGAAACCACCTACTACATCATCCGTTTCCTGCTGGGCGCGGCCGAGGCCGGGTTCTTCCCGGCCATCCTCTTCTACCTGACCCTCTGGTTCCCCGCCGCACAGCGCGTCACGGTGCTCGGCATCTTCATCCTGGCCCAGCCGGTGTCCAATGCGCTGGGCGCACCGGTCTCCGGGCTGCTCCTGCAGATGGACGGCGTCATGGGGCTTCAGGGCTGGCAGTGGCTGTACATCATCGAAGGCATCCCGGCCATCCTGCTGGGCCTGCTGACCCCCATCCTCATGACCGACCGCCCGCGGGACGCCAAATGGCTCAACAACGACGAGCGCGAGTGGCTTACCAGCACCATGGAGGCCGAACTGGCCGCCAAGTCCGTCTCGGGCAACCACAACTTCCTCGCCGGCCTCAAGGACAAGCGCACCCTGGTCTACTCGGCCCTCTACTTCGGACTTGTCTGCGGCATCTACGGACTGGGCCTGTGGATGCCCACCATCGTCGCCGCGCTGGGCAAGTTCTCCACCGCCCAGATCGGCTTCATCGTCTGCATTCCGTACACCGTGGCAGCCGTCTTCGTCTACTTCTGGAGCAGGCGGGCGGACCGGACCGGCAAGCGCGCCTGGCACACCGCCGTCAGCATGGTGCTGGCCGGTATGGGCCTGCTGGCCGCCGGCTACCTGCTGCCCGTGAACCCCATTCTGGCCCTGATCGGACTGACCGCCTCGGCCATGGGCATCTACGGCGCCATCGCACCCTTCCTGTCGATGCCCTCCGCCGCACTGACGGGGGCGGCTGCTGCCGCCGGCCTGGCCATGATCAACTCGCTGGGCAACCTGGGCGGGTTCGTGGCACCGTACGCCGTCGGCCTCCTGAACGACGCCACGGGCAACAACCAAAGCGGACTGCTGTTCCTGTCCCTCTGCCTGTGCATTACCGCCGTGGCCACCTACCTCTACGCCCGCAAACGCCCCGAAGGCGATGCCGCGCTGGATCCGGCCGTTGCAGCAGCCGCCGCGGTGACCCGCGACTCCGCCGCCTCCACCAAGATCTCCTGACACCGAAATCCCCGAAGGAAACACAACAATGAGCTCAACCGTCTTCCCCTCCGAACGCACTGTCGTCCTGACCGGCGCCGCGTCCGTTCGCGGCATCGGCCGCGCCGCCGCTGACCGCATGGCCAGCGAGGGATGGTCCATCGCCATCCTCGACATCAACGCGGAGGACGCCAAGTCTGCCGCCGCCGAGATCGGTTCCAACCGCGCCGTCAAGGCGATCGGCGTCGGTGCCGATGTGTCCGATGAGGCGTCCGTCGACCGGGCGATCACCGAGATCGAAGCCACGCTGCCGCCGATCGTTGCCCTCGCCAACCTTGCCGGGATCAGCTCGCCGACGACGTTCATGGAAACCACCGTGGAGGAGTGGGACAAGGTGTTCGCCATCAACATGCGCGGAACCTTCATCGTGTCCCAGCGGGTGCTCAAGGGCATGATCGAGCGCAGGCTCGGCCGCATCGTGAGCATCTCGTCGATCTCTGCCCAGCGCGGCGGCGGCACGTTCTCCAAGGTTGCCTACAGCGCGACCAAGGCTGGAATCCTTGGCTTCACCCGTGCCCTGGCCCGCGAAGTCGGCGAGTTCGGGATCACGGTCAATGCCATTGCCCCCGGCCCGATCGACACCGACATCATGGGTGGAACCCTCACCGAGGAGCGCAAGGCACAGATGTCCGAAGGCATCATGATGGGCCGGGTCGGTACCCGCGAGGAAGTGGCGGCCCTGATCGCTTTCCTGCTGGGACAGGACTCGGGCTACATCACCGCCGCCACCTATGACATCAACGGCGGCCTCCAAGTTTCCTGACCGGACCCTGGGGTCCTGACCGGATCCTGAACCAAGCGCAGCTGCCCCCGCCGGATTTCCGGCGGGGGCACCTTCGTGTTGGCGGACCGGCGCCTGCCGGGGCGCCACTGCGCCGCAGTCTAGGCTGGCACTATGAACGCCGCCCGCAGCCTGCACCCGAGTCCGCGCACGCTGGAGGTCGAAAGCCTGGACAGCTTCGACCGCCTGGTTGCGGCCGGGGCCAGGACCATGCAGGGCTGGCATGCCCAGTCGCTGGACCTGCGCGGACGGACAGCGCAGCTTGAGGCCATGAACCCGCAGGGCGGGATTTTCCTCGGCTGCACCTTCGACGACGGTGTGGAGGACGTGCTGCGCAGCCGCGGAGCCCTCATTTTCCCCAAGCTCGAGGCGGTGCCATTCAACCCGTACCGCGCCCGGCTGTACACGCCGCAGGAGCTCTACCAGGGGATCTCCGAGTCACGCTATGAGGACACCCCGGACGCCAAGGTCTACCAGTGGAGCATCCGTCCGGGACAGCGGCACCGTCTGGACGCGACCCTGGCCGCTGCCCTGCACGACCACTCCATCGGCGATGCCCTCGAGGAGCTGACCCGCTCGGACCTCTGCACCGGCCGGACCATGGTCGGCGTCATGGGAGGCCATGCCGCGCACCGCGGTTCCGGCGTTTTCGAGGAGGCCGCTCTGCTGGGGCGGCTGCTGGCCCGGGACGGCCGGGTGGTCGCCACGGGCGGCGGCCCCGGCACCATGGAGGCCGCCAACCTCGGCGCCTACCTCAGTGAGGCCCCGGAGCAGGATTTCCGGCGGGCACTGGACGACCTCGCCGCCGTTCCCGGTTTCCGGCCCTCGGTGTCGGCGTGGGCGCGTTCCGCCGCCGCCGTCGTCGAGCGCCATCCGGAGGGCACCCCGTCACTGGGGATCCCCACCTGGTTCTACGGGCACGAGCCGCCGAACTTCTTCGCCACCCACATTGCCAAGTACTTCGCGAACGCCATCCGCGAGGCCATCCTGCTGGAGCTGTGCAACGGCGGCATAGTCTTCCTGCCCGGCTCCGGAGGCACGGTGCAGGAGATCTTCCAGGATGCCTGCGAGAACTACTACGGCACCCCGGAAACCATCATGCCGATGGTGCTGGTGGGGCAGGAACACTGGCTGCGGCGCTACCCGGCATGGCCCCTGCTGCAGAGCCTCGCCGCGGGGCGGCGGATGGAGAGCCGGATCTTCCTGGTGGATACCGTGGAGGAGGCGCTCGCCGTCCTGGACCGTTAGGCGCTCAGAGGTCCTTGCGGCACTGGGCTTTGCCCAGTTCGTACAGGCCGTTCAGATCGCCCGCGGCCAGGCCGTCCGGGGCGCCGATCTCGGGGTACATCAGCTGCGCCGGGTCGTCCACATGCTCCAGGCCCATGACATGGCCAAGTTCGTGCAGGATTACCGCGGTGGCATAGGCGGCTCCGTCCCGCCGGCTGAGGTCCTCGGCGATCTGCGGGGCATCGAGTTCCAGGCTGCCGGTAACGAAGCTCTTGGGTCCGGCGCCGAAGCTGAAGTGGGTGCTGCCCCCGGTGCCGATCACCGGTCCCTTGAGCTGCGGGGCCACGTCCGGGGTGGTCCAGGTGATCAGCAGCGGCGCCCAGCGGTCCCCGTAGGTGTCTTTTTGGAACGGGATGCGGGACCGGGAGGGCTCCTCGGTGGTCGGCCCGTCGTCGATGAATTGGATGCCGGTCGCGCGGGAGATCGTCCTGATCGCGTCGTCGACCAGGCGTCCGGCGCCCTCCGGAGCGAGCGCCGCGTTCACCACAAAGTGCAGCGGCCGGCAAGGCGAGTAGCCCAC
>DASWAW010000468.1:0-2438 GCA_036390955.1 Arthrobacter sp. | reverse complement strand
TAATGTCGTGGATGAGTGCGATTGCGATTGACGCCGGGTGCCTCGTAGAGGACCTGGCCAAGGCCGGCATTGCCGATCCGTATGACGGACTGGCAGCAGAGACGGCACGTACCGCCGGGTGGGTATCCCCCACTGAGGCGTGGCTGGTGACCCAGCTTCTGGACGAGATCCAGGAATCGGGTAGCCTCGACGAGAAGGACACCATCAAGATGGCCCGGGTTAGGGCCATCCTCGGAGCAAAGGAAGAGTAAATGGAAGGTATCCACTCGGTGGGAGACTCGGGCAGGAAACATGCCGAGGCGATCTCGCTGCTGCTGGAGGCGGTCACGGACAACTCGGCCGAGGAGCTGCGGGACCGGAATCGGATCCATGAACATCAGAAGCAGATCGACAAGCTCGGGCGTGACTACCCCAGTGCGTCCGCACAGGCCAGGATCCTCATGGACGAGGCCCAGAAGGAAATGGCGGAGCGCCAGGCAGTCATCAACAGCCTGATGGCCAGCATCACCACCCTAGTGATCGACCGGAAGAGAGAGGAAAACACCAAATGAAACCCTTTGACGACAACCCCGCAGTACGCAAGGCCTACGAGGAACGCACCTACACCGACCACCGGGAAAATACCTGGCGCCGGGGCCTAGACGGCTGGTTTCTGGACAACGTCGACGACAAGGGCGGGGTCATGCTGGTACGCCACCATGACTTCGTCGAGCTGGTCGAGAAGGAGAATCCGGCATGAGCTATGAGGCCCCCGGCAAGCCCCACAAGTTCGAGATGGGAGAGCGGGTGCAAGTGATCCCCGGCATGGTGAACACCCTGCCCCCCAGCCAGCGGGGAACCATCGTCCGCCGGTACGTCCACTCGATCTCCGGCGAACCCGAGTACGTGGTGCGCTTCGACAGTGACGCGAACCCGTCCAACGACTGGGACGTCCCGCAGTCATATCTGCAGAAGGAAACAACAACAACAGAGGAGAACAAATAATGGAAATCACCATCAGCATTGCCGGCGAGGAACTGAACTCCAAGCTGGCCGCAAAGCAGCTGCGCATGATCGCGGACATGGTCCGGGCCGGCTCGGTCCACTCCACGGGATTCAACATCGAGTACATGGGGGAATACTCCTTCGATGTGGACTTCGAGTCCGACGGGACCCACCCGCACACCGACTACTGGGACGGTGAGCACAACCACCTCCACGTGGACGACGAGGGCATCATCATCTCCCGGCAGGGCCCGGACGCCGAGGACGGCACCGTGGACATCGAGCAGATGCACGACAAGGGGATCACGATCGCCGAGTGGGCCAAGAGCCACGGAGGCATCACCCCCTTTACGGAGGAGGAAGGCCAAGGCCATGAGCACTGAGACATGCCACTTCCTGCTGTGATGACCCATCCAAGACAGTGACGGCTACGAATGACTTACAGCTGCGCCGTTTCTGGGGGACGTCAACGCCGAACAAAAACCCCTGGCGGGGTAGCCCTCACTGCCCCGTCAGGGGCTTTACCTCCACCCAAGGTGGCCGGATCCTCCGGTCGCCTTTTGTTTTGCCCGAGAAAGGAGATCACAATGAAATGCATGAGTATCTGGGCCACGGGCACCTACGAACTGCTGATGCAGAACATCGAGGACGACCTGCTGATGCTGACCGTCTTCGCCGTGGCGGTGGACAAGGATGAGGAGGACTGGGACTCCCCCATCCTGGCCCAGGTCGAGATCGACCGGGACGAGAGGGCCCCGCTGCTGAAGCCCATCGTGACGGGCCTGGCCGGCGTCCCGCCGGAGGAACTGGAGTTCACGCTCGGTGCACGGCTGGCCCTGCGGTCGCTGATGCTCCTGCACGAAGCGGCCCTGCAGGATGCGCGGGGGCTTGACCTGCAGGATGCACCGTGGCGGGAGCCGCGCCCGGAAGCGCTGGCTGCGGCCGAGCGGTTCAACGACGCCGGCCTGCTGCTGGCAACCCGGCTTTTCAGTATGTGAAATACCCCTTGCACTTCCTGTGATCCACCTTATACTGAAGGAGCAGTTTGGATCTAAGGAAGGACTTTGGGGTTGCAGATCACGGAACAGGACCGGCGGGTGCAGGAGCGAAAGCCCACCGTCTCACGCAACACATCGCTCGGCCGGGAGTTCTACCGGGCGGCGACGTGGGAGGACGGGGACACCACCATCAGCGTCACCGCCATCGCCTTCGTGACGGGCATCCGCTCCCGCCGCAACCCCGACGGCTCGATCGACCTCATCGGCCAGGTCACGCGCTTTGACGTGATGGGCAAGGACGAGTTCGTCCAGCCTGTCGAGGTCGCGGTGTTCCTGTGGGAGCGTGAGCGCATCGCCGAGGATGGTTCAACCGTCTACGATTCGGACATTGATCACTCCAATGAGGTGGGCCTGTACTACCAGGCCACCGTGGCCGAGGCCGAGGAGCAGTGCCGG
>DASWAW010000467.1:0-5628 GCA_036390955.1 Arthrobacter sp. | reverse complement strand
CGGTGTCGAAGTCCACGTCGCTGCTGGTATGTGGCGAACCCGGGAGCGCGAAGTGGAACAAAGCACAAGAGCTCGGCATCAAGATCGTCACCCCTGAGGAGTTCGCTCAGATGCTGGCCGACGAGGAGTAACCCGGACAGGTGTCATCGAGGGGTCTTTCCGTTTCGGCGGGGAGGCCCCTTGAGCTGTCCGCACACATAAGCCCCATGGACATCTACGCCGAATCAGCCCTGCACAACACCGAACATCTCCCGTACGGCCCCGACACCTACCAGGTCGTCGACGAGGCGCAGGGCGGTGTGATCGCGTACTGCCACCGGGACAGCGCTGAGCGCATCGTGTCCGCACTCAGGGCAGCGGACAACCGGACCATCCAGGCTTCCACTCTGGGGTCGCTGGTCGAGGCTCTCGAAGACTGCCCTCCCTCCGCCCCGGTCTTCGTGGACTATCACGGCCATCTGCTGCACCCGGGAGTCGCGACGTACTACCGCGGGTACCACGATGAGCTGGCCATCAGCCCCGATGGAATTGGGCGCGACACGGTTTCCGACCTTGTGTTGACGCTGCGCACGATCCTGCGCGACGGCTTTACCCGCCCCGGCACCGAGACCGCCGCCCCCGAATCGACTGGCGTCTGGGTAGCAAGGTATCGCGATACCAGCGACCTGCATGTCGTCGGCGTCCGGGTTGAGCGGTCCAGGGTCGTCATCCTGACGGAGAACCGAAGCTAGCAGAGGCGACCATCCCAATACGTGCGGCGGGGAGGCCCCTTGGTGTTTCCGTACACATGGTAAAGATGACGACTGTGACAACCATGAAGCACCTGCACGCTGCCATCCTCGATGTCCATACCCTGTCCTCGGGACGTTCGAAGGTGACTTTCCGTACGGGGCTGGGCGGCGGCAAAGAAACCGCCCACACGGCACTGCTGACCACGGTGGAAGGCCAGGCAATGACCCGGGAGCTTCGCCGGCGCCAGCGCTCCTGGCCGATGTCCCTGCTCCGCACTACCCCGGTCGAGCTCACCGTCGAGACCTTGGCGGACGGCTCTACCCTGCGGATCATTTCCGCCGCCAAAACTCCTGACCACAATCGTTAGCAATGGCATAGACTGTGGAAGTCGATTAGGAGTCACCATGGACGTCAAGGCCCGCCGCAGCCGGACTGAACCGCGCAAGCACCCCGGCACCTTCGAGGAATGGCTCGCTTCTGTCCATCTTTCCTTCTCCCAGGGTGACCTCGTCGCCGCGCTGGACAACATGACCCGCAGCACCACAGCAGCCGGCCTCTCGGCCAGCGACCGTGACTTCTGGGAAGCGAATTCAGGCATCACTGCCACGGACGCCGCCATCGCCGGTGCCTCTGCGGCGAATGCCGCGGCCCGGATCGTTTTCGATTCCTCCTCCGTCACGGCTGATGAGGTAGCCGCGCGCATGCATCTGGCTGCCTCCAGCATCCGGCACTACAAAGCAGCCGGGAAGCTCTATTCCTACCTCGTCAACGGTAAGCTGGCGTTCCCCGCCTGGCAGTTCAACGACGCGGGCGACAAGTCGATCCCCTTCCTGGCCGACGTCCTGGGCGCCCTGCCTGATGACCTGCACCCGCAGGCTGTGGCCGGCTTCTTCCTGACACGCCAGGCTGACCTGGTCCTGAACGGCAGCCCTGTGTCGGCCAAGGAATGGCTGGAGGCCGGCGGCGGCAAGGACATCGTCATCTCCCTCGCCGAAGGACTGGCGGCCGGCTACTGATGGCCGACCAGTACCCGCCGGACGTGTCCGTCCTGAGGACCCTGGGCCCTGAGGTGCGGATCATTCCGGCCTCCACTGTTCTCTGGCGGATCCACTTCACCGCGTCGGCGCACATCGTGCCGTGGAACCGGCTGCGCACCTGGGGTCCCGTTCCGGGTTCCCGGTGGGAGCCCCACCCGCTGCCGCCCGGGGATGCCGCACCGCTGGGTGCCGCGTACCTCGGCGAGGATGTGCTGACCTGCCTGGCCGAAGTTTTCCAGCTGACCCGGTTCGTCGATGTCGACCGCGAAGCTCCCTATGTGACCGCGTTCCGCACCGCCCGTGCCCTGTCACTGGTCGACCTGACCGGAGACTGGCTGCTGCCGGCCGGCGCGTCGGCGCAGGTCGCGTTCGGGGAGAAAGCGCGGACCCGCGCCTGGGCCCGGGCCATCCACGAGGCCTGGCCGGACGCCGATGGTGTGTACTCCCTCTCGGCCATGGCCCTGAGCCGTAAAGTGCTGACGCTCTGGACCGAGGACGCTATCCCGGCAGCCCCCGAATTCTCGGCACCCCTGAACGCCCCCGGCATCCTCACCGATGTCATTGCCGCCGCAGCCAAGATCGGCTACACGAGCAACATCCTCATCTGAACGCCCGCGGCCGGGTAGCGCCGCTCCCGCGTCCGCACACATGGTGTCCATGGACACCTATGAACCGCCCGCCTTCGACATCAACTACCACCGCTACGTTGCGTCCCGTATCGCATGCGGCCGTGCCATGCCGGATACGGTCGCTGCATCCCAGGAGATGCTGCTCGCCGAAGTGGAGCGCCTGACGTACCTGGTCTCCCCCGCGAAGCTCAAGCAGCCGACCCGTGGTGAAACCGTCGAGGTTTCCAACCTGATCGCGCTCATCGACGCCCTGGCGAAGCACCCGAAGAACGCCTCCGTCGTGGTTGAGGCCCTGGGCATGAAGTCCCACCCGGGCGAGATGGGTTCGTACCGGGGCTACTACGACCAGCTCTCGATCGAGCCGAAGGGTCGGGAGCCGAAGACCGTCGCGGACGTCCTCAAAGAACTCCGCAGCATCCGCAAGAAGGGCATCATCGGCGACGGCGGCCCGTACGAGGTCAAGCCGTTCACCGGCGTCTGGATCGCCGAGTACGGCGACTGCAGTCAGCAGCACCTCTCCGGTGTCCGTGTCGACGGCGGTGTCGTGGTCATCATGACAGAAGAGCGGGACTGGTAGCGGCGGAGACATATCCGTGATGAGCCGCACACATGCTCAAGGAAAGGTCTCCATTGTCGCTACAGCTCACCAAGGATGAATATTGAATTCTCGTAAACTCATTTCCGCCGCAGGAATTGCGGGTGCGCTCCTCTTCACGTCGGCGTGCTCCGCATCCGTAGCGGCCGCTCCCCCTGCCGCCTCCAGCCCGTCCGCCAGCGCAACAGAAACTGCAGCCCAGCCATCCGCAATTCCCGTCGCGGCGCCCGCCTCACTGCCTAAAGGCCTCATCCCTAAGGGTGTAGCCAACGACGGCAAGGGCGTCTATCTCCAGACGAGCATTGCCGATACCGACCCCGCAATGCAGTACAACCCGGCACTCTCCGATGACGCCGCAAAGGCCCACTTCTCGGCGGCGGACCTTGCGGAGGCCCAGAAGGTGGTCGTCAGGTTCATTGCAGAGGAAGCCATCGACTCCACCCTCAATGACGGAACGGATGTTGACGGCTGGTGGGCGGCCCACGTGGACCAGATCCACCCGGTAAACCAGCCCATCATGCTCAAGGACATGCATGATCCGGCGAAGGACATCCTCGATCGTGAGCGATGGATCACCGCCAGGTCCGGTTACTCCTACCTCCACGGGGAAACCACTTCCCGGATAAAGTCCCGGACTATCACACCCAAGACGATCGAGTATGTAGAGGGTAATAACCTGCAGGGCGTCACGGTATCAACGACCGCCAGCTGGAGCATGGAAGTAACCGGTGGATCAAACACTGGCCGGCAGATGTCGACAGCGGAAATCTCCTTTTCGGTTGCAAAGGACCCTGCTGACGGCAAGTGGAAGATCGCCGGCTACGACACGAATTACCACACCGCCGAAGGCTAGACAGTAGCCGGATCAATCTGTGAACCTCGCTGCCTTTGATCAGCTAGGCGTCGAAACGGCGCCTAGCTGATCGTGCGCCGGGAGCGGTCCGGTGGCGGGGAGAACTACACCTGACTCCGCACACATGATGGACATGGAAACCACCGCGCATGTCTCTACCGATCTTGAAGCCGTCACCGACCTGGTGCTGAAGCGCCAGCTCATCGATGTCCAGCGCGACCACGCCAAGGGGATCGTGAAGATGGTCCTGGAGTGCGCCACCGAGGCTGCCGGCCCTGTCGAGCCCGCCTACAAGCCGAACTACCGCCGGATCAACGTCACCATCAAGGACATCTCCCGCATGGAAATCGGAAACGGATTCTGCGACAACATTGGATACCTCACCGGCTGGGACGACGAGCCTGAGCGCCGCGGAAACGCCTACACGCCGCCGAGCAACAACGCTGGCCCGAATCCGATGAGCCGGGAGCTTGCCGGCCTGATCGGTCACGACGTTGCCCTCTGGGTCACCGATGATGAGTTCTTTGCCATGCCGACGATCCTCCAGTTCAACGACTTCGGTGAGGCCAAATGAAGGCGACCCTGAAGAAGATCAGCCAGAGCCGCTCGCTGCAGCGCCGCTGGGCACTCACGGAAGCCCCGCCGGTGCACTCGTACCTCAACCGGGAGCGGACGTTCATTCCGGCCGATCTCCGCATCTGGTGGTGCGCCGGTGCCGGGCAGCCCATGGCAGAGCACACGCTCCACATCTACGCCTGGCCTGCAGAGCGGGATGACCACCTCACGGCGACGTGGCGCAACGGCTACAACCACGACCCGATACCGGGATGGATCACGGACCTCTCCGACGTCGTCCATGAGGACCTGATCGCGAACGCTACGAGCACGAACGCCGGGTTCGAAGACCGCTGGGACTATTCGGTCGACCGCGGCTGGACGCTTGAAGGAGCCCCTCCGGTCCGATCCGCGCAGCACGCGAGCAAGCTGTTCGTACCGGCAGACCTCAACGTCTGGCACAGCCACACCCCGGGCGACACCAAGAACGACCGGCACCGGATCACCGCATACCCCGCCGACCGGACCTCGCAGGTGTACGCCGACTGGGGCGGCGGCGTCGACTGGGAAGGCAACCCCCGGTACAGTGCGGATCTGCCCGGGTGGATCCGGACCATGGCCGAGGAGCAGTACGCCCAGCTGGTCGCCTTCGCCACACAGTCCGAGTCGGAGCGGGGAACCCGGTAACCCTGGCCTTGCCGGCGCAGCCGATGCTTTGAGTACGGGAGCCAGTATCACCGGCAGGAGTCGAGGCGGTGGACCTCCATGGGTAGGGTAGGCACCGTCTCCGCACACATGGTGGGCAACACCCGCCCCTGACCGGAGGAATTTTGGCTACCACGATGAACGACATCTTCAGTCCGTACCGGACCATCACTTCACGCCGCGACGCCGACGAGCTCGCGGCTGTTCTGCTGCACCCTCAACGTGAACGACCCGCCGTTGTGGTCTCCACAACCAAGAACGGCCCCCTCATCGACCCCAGCACCCTCGCCACCCGCCTCGGCGCCGGCGTGGACGTCTACCTGCTCTCCAACGCCGCCCTGGCCTACGACCTGCAGGATAAGTTGCCGCCGGACACGTCCGTCTACGGCGGTGCCGCCCGCTGCTACCCGCCGGGCACCGGCTGGGCCAAGAACAGTGCCACCTCCATGGTCCGTCTGGCCTACACCGAGGAGGAAGGCCGCACAGCGATCGAGCTGCTCGTCGAAGACGTCGCCGACATGG
>DASWAW010000466.1:0-2101 GCA_036390955.1 Arthrobacter sp. | reverse complement strand
CCTTGTGGCGGCGTCGCTGTTGGTCGCGCTGGGCATTGCCCTCACGCAGCGGCGCCGCTACCACCACCACGCCAGCGGGATCGGCGGAGCCGCGATGACCGCGAACGTCACGGGGACGGCGGCCATCGCCGGCAGCGTGGTTGTCCTGGCCGGACTGGGAATCTACACGGTGTTGTACCTGCCGCTGCAGCGGTAGCGCGGCAGCAACTGCGGGAGCGTGCCTCGCCCAGCGAAAGACCGGTGAAGCGCCCGCGAGCCCGCGCGGATACGGCCGGTCACCGGGGGCCCGGCTTTCGCGGGACGGTGCCGATAGCCCCATCGGTTGCTCCACAAGCGCCGTTTTGAGGGCTCAAAAAGGGCCGTTGTGGAGCAACCGATGGGCGCGGACCGCGGCCTAAGCGGTGGTGACCTTCAGCAGCAGGGCGTGTTCCGGGTTCAGTGCCGGCATGGGCAGGCCCACCTCGGCCAGGAAGCGGCCGCTCGCCGCGGCGCCGGTTGCCAGCCAGGCCGGCGGCTGGACCTGGGTGAAGGTGCGGGCATAGTCGGCGTCGCCCGGGTCGGGGAAGACCGCTTCCACCCGGTAGTCCGCGTCGGCGTCCAGGCCCGGGATGGCGATCCGGCCAGGCTGCTCCGCGGCCGAGGTCCGGGTGCTGACCAGGGCGAACAGCGCCGCCGTCGAGCCCGGCGCAGCAGGCCCGCCGTCCGCGGCTCCGGCCACCACGGCCCCTCCGGCCGCGCCGCCGCCAGCCACGACGCCGTGCAGCATCAGGGTGTCATCGGCCATGTCCGCGCGGACCATCCGGCCCGAGTGGATCAGGCCGCGGTGCTCCTTGTAGATCCCGATGAACCGCTTGAGTTCCTCGCGCTCCGCGCCCTGGACCTGCCGCACGTCCCATTCCATCCCGAAGTGCCCGAACAGGGCGGTGATGGCGCGGAAGGACAGGTCGTGGGTGCGGGCCGTCGTGTGCGAGGTGGTGGGGCCGACGTGGCCGCCCACGAGCTCCGGCGGGACCACGAGCCCGGTCCAGCGCTGGATGGTCTGCCGTTCCAGGGCGTCGTTGCAGTCCGAGGCCCAGATCCGGTCCGTCCGCTCCAGGATGCCGAGGTCCACCCGGCCGCCGCCGGAGGAGCAGCTCTCGATCTCGACACCGGGGTGCGCGGCCCGCAGCGCGTCGAAGAGCCGGTAGGCGGCGAGGGTCTGTTCGTGCACCGAGGCGCGGCCGGCGTGGCCGTGCTCCAGCAGGTCCCGGTTCTGGTCCCACTTGAGGTAGCTGATGTTGTTCTCGCGCAGCAGCGCATCCACCCGGTCGTAGATGTACTGCCACGCGTCCGGGTTGACGAGGTCAATGATGTGCTGGTGGCGCCATTCCAGCGGCAGCCGGCCGCCGTCCTTGTAACTCTGCACCGAGGGGCCGACAATCCACTCCGGATGCGCGCGGACGACGTCGGAGTCCAGGTTGACCATCTCCGGCTCCACCCAGAGCCCGAACTCCATGCCGCGGGCGGTCACGGCGTCGACCAGCGGGGTCAGCCCGGACGGCCACAGCGACTCGTCCACATACCAGTCGCCGAGGCCGGCGTGGTCGTCGCGGCGGCCGCGGAACCAGCCGTCGTCGAGCACGAACCGCTCGACGCCGAGCTCGGCGGCGGAGTCCGCGAGTTCGATCAGGGTGGTGAGGTCGTGGTCGAAGTACACCGCCTCCCAGGTGTTCAACACCACCGGGCGCGGTCTGCCGGCGCCGCGCTGTCCAGTCCGCGGCAGCCCGGCCTGCGCGCCGGCGGCGGGCAGCACGTGGTGCGGCCGGTTCCGGAACCAGGCGTAGAAGGATTCGCTGATGCCGTCCAGCCCGCGGTCCGAGTAGGCGGCGAACAGCGCGGGTGTTGTGTAGCTGCCGCCGGGGGCGAGGACCACCTCGGCCGGGCCCAGCAGTTCGGAGCCGCCGATCATGGTCCGCCCGTCCGCGGTGCTGTCCGCGAACTGTTCGTGGTTGCCGCTCCAGGCCAGGTGCGTCGCCCAGACTTTGCCGTGGCGGTTGCCGAAGCCGGCGGTTCCCGCGGCGAAGAGCAGCGAGGAGTCGTGGCCGGTGCGCCCGTGCCGTCC
>DASWAW010000465.1:0-1739 GCA_036390955.1 Arthrobacter sp. | reverse complement strand
TGTCTGGTTCGACTCCGGCTCCATGCCCTACGGCCAGGTCCACTACCCGTTCCAGAACGAGGAATGGTTCGACACCCACAACCCGGCGGACTTCATCGTCGAGTACATCGGCCAGACCCGCGGCTGGTTCTACATGCTGCATATCCTCTCCACCGCACTGTTCGACCGGCCGGCCTTCCGCAACGTCATCAGCCACGGCATCGTCCTGGGCTCGGACGGGCAGAAGATGTCCAAGAGCCTGCGCAACTACCCGGACGTCTCCGAGGTCCTGGACCGCGACGGCTCCGACGCTATGCGCTGGTTCCTGATGTCCAGCCCGATCCTGCGCGGCGGCAACCTCGTCGTCACCGAGCAGGGCATCCGCGACGGTGTCCGCCAGGTGATCCTGCCGCTGTGGAACGTGTACAGCTTCTTCACGCTGTACACGAACGCCGCCGGTGGAACCGGTGGACAAGCGAAGGGCTATGACGCGAAGCTGCGCTACGACGGCTACGCCGACACCCTGGATACGTACCTGATGGCCAACACCGGGGACCTCGTCCGGAACATGACCGCGCAGCTGGACAGCTACGACATCTCCGGCGCCTGCGACGAACTGCGCAGCTACCTGGACATGCTCACCAACTGGTACGTCCGCCGCAGCCGCCAGCGGTTCTTCGACGAGAACGTCGATGCCTTCGACGCGCTCTACACCGCGCTGGAGACGGTCTGCCGGGTCGCGGCCTCGCTGCTGCCGCTGATCTCCGAGGAGATCTGGCGCGGCCTCACCGGCGGGCGCTCGGTGCACCTGGCCGACTGGCCGGACGCGGACCTGTTCCCGGCCAACCCGGGCCTCGTCGAGGCCATGGACCGGGTCCAGCAGATCTGCTCCACCGGCTCCTCGCTGCGCAAGGCCGCCAACCTGCGCGTCCGCCTGCCGCTGCAGGAACTCACGGTCGTTGCACCCGGCGCGGACGCGCTGGAAGGCTTCGCCGGCGTCGTCGCCGATGAACTGAACCTGCGCTCCGTCCGCCTGCTCGACGCCGAGGCCGCCTCCCCGGCGGAGTTCGGCATCGAGCAGAAGCTCGTGGTGAACGCCCGGGCCGCGGGCCCGCGGCTGGGCAAGAACGTCCAGCAGGCCATCAAGGGCGCCAAGTCCGGCGACTGGTCGCTCAGCGACGCCGGAGTGGTCACCGCCGGCGGCCTCGACCTCGAGCCGCAGGAATACACCCTGGAAACGGTCGTGGCGGAAGCCGCGGAAGGCGAAGGGTCGCGCGCGGCGGCCGTCCTGCCCGGCGGCGGCTTCGTGGTCCTCAACACCGAGGTCACCCCGGAGCTCGAAGCCGAAGGTGCGGCCCGCGACATGGTCCGCGCCATCCAGCAGGCCCGCAAGGACGCCGGACTCAACGTCAGCGACCGGATCCACACCACCGTCACCGCACGGCAGGACGTCCTCGACGCCCTGCTGGCCAACGCCGAACTCGTCAAGACCGAAACCCTGACCATCGAGCTGGACACAGTTGCAGCCGACGTCAAGGAACCCCAGGTCCGCGTTGCCAAGAAAGTTGAGGCGTAGTCCATGACCGACGAATTCTCCGTAGAAAGCGTCTACGCCGAGCTGCTGGGCCGGGCGCCGGAAAACAAGATGGAGCCGCGGCTCGCCCCGCTGCACCGGGCGATGGACATCCTGGGGGAGCCGAACAAGGCGTTCCCGATCATCCATGTCACCGGCACCAACGGCAAGACCTCCACTGCCCGCA